>JBAUCP010000032.1:0-5015 GCA_049677625.1 Occallatibacter sp.
GCGCTCAAGCGCCCCGAGTTCGGCGATAAGTTCCGCGCGTATCTGAAGGGGCTGGGGGTTTAAAGCGGTGTTAGCGTTGTTAGTGGTAGTAATTTGCCGTCGCGCTAACGGCCTGAGAAATATATACAGCGTCGCCCAACTCGTGAGCCTTCGTTAAAGAACCGGTCCACGGACTGTATTGATGTCCCGACGCATACGAATCTTGAATCGCATGCATCGCGGCAAATGGATCTGTGGTGGTATTCACAAAATTACGAGTTGAAGGGTGCCCCGCATTCAGAAAAGTATGCACCATCAAATGACAGCACTAAACAACTAGTGTAGTGTCTCAAGCAGATCGTCGTTTATTGATTGCAGCTTGAGCGCGGGTTACTTTTTCGAGGATGTCGGACGCTTTTGCAGTCCAGATAAAAGGTTTGGGGTTGAGGTTGTGTCCGTCGATGTATTTTCCGATGGCAGTGATGAGTTGTTCGAGGTCCTGGAAGACGCCGCGCTTGAGCTGGTTTTGAGTCAGGTCGCGAAAGAAGCGTTCGATCATGTTGAGCCAACTGGCAGAGGTCGGCGTAAAGCGAACGTGGAAGCGTTTGTGGGATTCGAGCCAGCGTTCGACTCGGGCATGTTTGTGAGTCGAGTAGTTGTCGCAGATCAGGTAGATTTCCTTCTTGGCCGGTATCGTTTTATCGATCATGCGCAGGAACTTGAGCCATTCCTGATGCCGGTGTTTCTCCTGACATAGGCCGAAGACCTCACCATTGGCGGTGTTCAGCGCGGCAAACAGGGTGGTCGTGCCGTTGCGCTTGTAATCGTGGGTCATGGTTGCGCCCCGGCCCTTCTTCATCGGCAGGCCAGGCTGGGTGCGATCCAAGGCTTGTATCTGGCTCTTCTCGTCCACCGATAGCACCAGCGCATGCTCGGGCGGATTGAGGTAGAGCCCCACGATTGCTTCCAGCTTATTTGCGAACTCCGGATCGTTGCTCACCTTGAAGCTATCGACCCGATGCGGCTTGAGGCCGTTGGCCCGCCAGATCCGCGAGACCGAAGCCTTCGAGATACCCGCCTCTTTGGCCATGGTGCGGGTGGACCACTGCGTGGCGTTGTCGGGCGTCTCCTGCGTCGTCTTCGCAATCAATCCCGCAGTCATTTCATGAGTGATCGTCGGAGTGCGTCCGGGGCGGGGCGCATCCTGCAGCAGACCCTCCACTCCCAGTTCCAGAAAGCGGCCGCGCCACAGGGCGACCATGCGCGGAGCAACCTTGAGACTCGATGCGATCTGCTTGTTCTGAAGACCATCGGCACCCAAAAGCACGATCCGGCTGCGCACCACAACCCGCACCGCTATGGATCGGCCACGAGCCAGATGCTCCAGCTTCCCCCGGACATCTTCCGTCAGAACAATTGGTCGGGCCACTCGCATATCGAGGTCTCCTCATCATAGGATGAGCCTCGATATATAAATGACTCTATTATTGAGACACTACACTAGAGACGCATCGGCTACAAAGATATCTGCATGCAACCCGCAGTCCGCCCATTGCATCGGCCGCACCTGGGGTTGGCGCCAATGAAGTTAGAGCACTTTCGATCCACATGTTGATGTTTTGACTGCATTGAATGTGGCATTTTCTTGAGGAAAATGCCACTTTGCTGCGTGGTTTCTGTAACGAGCAGGATCGAAAATGCTATAGCTTGCCAATGCAGTGCCGCGCGATTCTTCGAGCGCAGCAAGCAGCCTGCCGTGTAACTCACGCATCAGAGCAGAAGATTTGCTCCACTTTTTCTTGTCTAAGTTGCGATGCTCGGGAGTTATCGAAGGCGCTCCAGCCTTCCGATTCGCTGAGTATCGACGGTGCAGTAAGTTATCGTGGACCTGCTTAGTCGGCTTATTAAGGACTTATCGCTTTTAACTCATTTGCAGGGGCATAAGCTGTCGTAAAGCTTATCCAGGCTTCTTCACCGAATGCGTAACTCGAAAAGGAGATACCATGCTTTTGCTTATCATTCTCATCATTCTGATCTTCGGCTTTGGTTACGGCGGCTACAGGACTGGACCCGGTTGGGGCTATTACGGTGGAGGCGGCCTGAGCCTCATTCTCACCATCGTCCTAATCCTGCTGTTGCTCAGAGTTATCTGAGCCTCCGCTGCACATGAAAAAGGCGCCGCTTCCATTCGAAGAAAGCGACGCCCTGGTGCGCAGTGTCTGGACTCGCAGTGTTTAGGCTCTCAGAAAGCACCCGCGATATACGCTTCGTTTGGCTGCGCCTTTTCTGTCTTCACTCCCGAATCAGCCAGCACCACCGGCGAGAGCGTAATCACCGGACAGGTGGCGTGCGCGAGCACCTTGTAGACCACGCCATGCCGCGTGACGGCCGCAAAGGCGGATGCGCCTTGCGCACCGAGCACGATCAGGTCAGCCTGCTGCGCGCGGCTCTGGTAGAGCAGCTCCTCAGTGGGATCGCCCGGCACCACAATCGTCTGGACAGCGATCTTGCCCTGCAGCCTCTCGGGGATGAGCGCGAGCATCTCCGCTTCCACGTCGTCGAGCGACCGGCCGGCGAGAAAGTCCGCACGGTCCTGCGGCCGGATCACGTGCTGCAGGATCAGCCGCGCACGATGCTGCACAGCCAGCTCGGCGGCAAAGTCCGCCACCACGCTGCTCGACTCGAGAAGGCTAACGGCGCAGAGAACGGTCCGCGTAGCAAAGTTCCTATAGTTGCCTTCCACCACCTCGGGACCAACAATAAAGACCGGCGAAGTCGCATTGCGCAGCACGGCCTCAGCCACCGAGCCCACCAGCAGCTTGCCGATCGGCCCCGGCGAATGCGTGCCCATCACGATGCGGTCGATCTCGCGCTCACGCGCGAAGTGCAGAATCTGGTCGGCAGGCAATCCCGGCCTAACCACAACCTCGCACCGGATTCCCGCCGCGCCGACGCGCTCGGCCAGCGGCTCCATCTGATGCTTTTCGGCCCGTGCTGCCGCGTCGTAGTCGTAGTAGCGAATGTCCGAATTATCCGAAGCGGCCACCATCAGCGTGTCATACGCGTGGAAGAGGATCAGATCGGCATTAAACTCCTTAGCCTGCGCAAGCGCAAAGGAAAAGGACCTTTCGTTCGACGGAATTTCGGTAGCAAAGAGGATGGTGGAGGGTTTGCTCCAGCCCGGCTTCAATACGGCTGCCATGGGGAACCTCGTATAGGTGCGTTCATACTGTCGCAGAAGCAACAGCCGGTTGCGGTGATCGTCCGCACGCGAGCTTGTGATCCAGCTCACTAGAGACTCCGCCGTGGCAGCGTCTCTCGGGAAAAATCCGCGCGCGACCGTCAGACGCGAGCCCACGTGACTCAAGAGATGCCGGAGTTGTTCCGACGTTTCCGAAACTTCGCGCCTGCCCGTCAAAATAGACGCGCGTTCTCGTGAATTCGTTCCGCAGGTGCCTCATTGTGTTCCGAATCGGGCTTTTTGTCCAGCGTGACTCGCGACGTGAACCAGCTCGCTGGCACCTGCTCCTATACCGGTGGCGGATTGCGTTCCAGGAACTGACGCTGGTGCCAGTAGGGATAAGCCAGCGCCGTTTCGCTTGCCTTATCCAGCGCGGCCACCTGCTCCGCGGTCAGGCTCCAGCCCACGGCGCCCAGGTTCTGGCGCAACTGTTCCTCGTTGCGCGCGCCGACGATGAGCGAGGAAACCGTGGGCCGCTGCAGCAGCCAGTTCAAGGCAATCTGCGGGACGGTCTTGCCCGTCTCGGCAGCCACGGCGTCGAGCGCGTCGACCACCTTGTACAGGTACTCGTCGTCCACCTGCGGGCCGTCTGCCGAGGTTTTGTGCAGCCGGCTCACCTCAGGCACAGGCTGGCCGCGGCGCAGCTTGCCGGTGAGCCGTCCCCAGCCGAGCGGGCTCCAAACCAGCGCGCCTACCTTCTGGTCGAGACCGAGCGGCATCAGCTCCCACTCGTACTCGCGCCCGACGAGCGAATAGTAGACCTGGTGCGCGGCGTAGCGGGTCCAGCCGTAGCGGTCGGCCACGGCCAGAGACTTCATCAGGTGCCAGCCGGAGAAGTTCGAACAGGCAATGTAACGCACCTTGCCCTCGCGGACGAAGGTATTGAGCGTATCCTGCACCTCTTCGATGGGCGTGAGCGCGTCAAAGCCGTGCAGATGATAGATGTCTACATAGTCAGTACCCAGCCGGCGCAGGCTGCCTTCAATGGATTTGCGCAGGTGATAGCGCGACGAGCCCACGTCATTCGGCCCGCCGAGCGGAGCGTTGGGCCCATTGCTCCAGCGAAATGTGGCCTTGGTGGAGATCAGGACCTGGTCGCGCCGGCCTTCGAGGGCTTTGCCCAGCACCTCCTCCGAGCGGCCGTTCGAGTAGATATCGGCCGTGTCAAAGAGGTTCACGCCGGCTTCGAGGCAGATATCGACGATGCGCCGGGCCTGGGCCACGTCCGCCGTGGCGCCCCACGCGTCAAAGAACTCCACCCCGCCGCCAAACGTGCCAGCGCCGAAACTCAATACAGGAACTTTGAGGCCGGAGCCTCCAAGAAGACGGTATTCCATGGCTGCTTCGATGCTACGCCCGAAGCCCGGATTCAAGGCTCTTCCTTGGCATGGATCTCGCATCTCGCATGACGAATCTTACGTCGGGAGTGGGTTGACAACCCTCAAAATGAGGCATACAGTGTAATTACAATAGATATACATGGATTATTTAGGTTGAGCAAAGTACGAGGAATTTATGAATGGACAAGGACTGGAATTTGAGTGGGATGAAGCGAATAAGGGACATATAGCTCGACACGGCGTGACTCCAGAGGAAACAGAGGAGGCGCTTCTCCGCGACACGCTCGACATGGAAATGCAGGTTGCTGATGCGAGTGACGGAGAGGAACGGCTTTTGCAGCTTGGAGAGACAGCAAAAGGGCGAATCTTGCAAATTGTTACGACTTGGCGAGGCGGCAAGGTAAGAGTCATCTCGGCATGGGACGCACCAGGCCAGCTTAAGCAGTACTATTTTG
>JBAUCP010000033.1:0-1948 GCA_049677625.1 Occallatibacter sp.
CATCTGTACACTGCGCGGAGAGAATGGTCGCGACGAGCAGCTCCCACGGTGATCGATGCGTGAGCGCGCAAACCGCTTCGGGATACGCCTCATCTAGGCCCTTCAGAATGGCCGCTACGCGTTCCGGCGCAAGCGGACCGCGTTGCGGGGCTTTGCTTCCTGAAGCTGGGCCCGCAGGTTTTCGCGTGCGGGAGCCAGCTGCTTTTCTTGCTATGTTTTTGGGGGCAGTTCTGCGAATCGCCATGGCTTCGAGTTTAATCCCGCCGGCCCGCGGCTGCGCGATCTCCGTCTGTCCGATACATCGAGGGAAGGCTTGCAATCTCAAGTCACGATCAATTTCGACTGCAATCGCGTTTTTGAATCCACGGTCCACAGGTTCACGCCGCCAGAGTTTGAACTCCAGCGGCATGGACTGGCAAGCGAGATACACAAAGCAGCAACACCAGGCCGATCGGCCCGGTGATCCGAGATCAGCAGCCGCCAAAGGAGAAGAAATCGCCGTGCGGATTCGGCAGCTTCGGTGTAAACGGATGGAAGCGATGCTTCTTTGAAGTGTTGAAGCCCGCGTTTCCAGCCGCATTGATATCCACAAACGGCAGCAACGCATCTACCGCCTGGCTGATCTGCGTCCAGCAGAGGGTCCTCTCGTACCCATTGTTGTTGGGCGGAGCCGCACTCTCTTTGAAGCCCTGCGCTCCGGTAATGAAGTTGATCGGGCCGCCGTCAACACCGGCGACGTCAGGACCCACAACACGCGCCAGCGTGCGGTGGTCGCTCTCAATTCCCATGATGCGCGCCGCCGTCACGCGCAGCGCGGTGGTGCTGAAGTTGCGCACCCCCACCAGATAGGCGGCAATGAACGCGTCCTCCAGCGTAACGAGCGTGTTGAGAGTGGTCTGGGCATCCTCGAACATATCGAAGGGGTAGAAAAATTCGGTGTACGGAGTGGCTTGTCCGGTTACCGACAGCTCCAGCGCATAGTGCGACATTTCCTCTTCGCGAGCGCCAATCAAATAGCCTTGATCGTCGGAAGGAATCCGCCTGAAGAACGGCGCGGTATCGATGATGTGCGTGTAGGTCGTCACTGCCAGCGCCTCCGCGATCTCGGCTGCAACCAGAATGGAAACGTCGCCCGAGGTAAGGCCATTCGAATTTGCGCTCTGCTCCGTTTGTTCGGATTCGGCCGCGAGTGCCGAAGCACTTTTGACCAGGCCGCTTCCGGCGATCGCGGCAGTTGCCCCAATTGCCGCAGCGCGCGTGAAGAAGAAACGTCTCGACACACCGGATGGGCTTTCGCCCGCCGGACTAAGGAATTCGGTTTCTCTGGATGGGTTCATGCAGTGCTCTCCTGAGTAGATTTACAGGAAGTCGCACGGGCCTCCGGAATTCTGCCTCTGAGCCGCCGGAGCTGACTGGGTAACTGCCTGTATATCCTAGTACGTGCACTGTCGCGTTACGGATTGGTGAGAGGAAAACTATTTCTCAAGCGCGAACCCGGCTTTTCGTTGATGGCTCAATTTGTTCCTGAGAATCTTCAACTGATCGATCCTCAGGGCCTTCCCTCCAGCCAATCGCCGATCTTCTCCACCGGCAGCCTCACCCCTATATAGAACTGCCCGAAGAGCGCATACACCGCGCTCACTTCATCGAAGCGCATCTCATAGATGAGCTTCTTGAAGACCACAGGGTCTTCAGCGAATAGATCGACGCCCCATTCCCAGTCATCCATGCCAATCGATCCGGTGATGATCTGCTTCACCTGGTCGCCGTATCTTCTTCCGATCATTCCGTGCTCGTGCATCATGCGCTGGCGCTCCGCAAAGGGCACGGTGTACCAGTTCACGCTCTCGCCGCGCTTGCGGTCCATGGGATAGAAGCAGAGATACTTTGCTTCCGGCACGGAAGGAAACAGACGCGGCGCCATTGCATCGGCGCTGCGCTTGAGCGA
>JBAUCP010000034.1:0-9176 GCA_049677625.1 Occallatibacter sp.
TGATTGCGCCGCTATTTGCGGGAGAAGCAACCCGCACGGTTGTTATGCCGGAAGGATCGTGGCATGACTTCTGGACCGGCGAGCCGATCGCAGGTGGCGCGGAGTTATCGGTTCCGGCCTCCGCAGAGCGTATACCCGTGTACGTGAAGAGTCGAAGCATTGTTCCCTGGGCGGATGTGGGCTTGTTTGCCGAAGCTCCTAAAACGCGACGCATAGTAGCGCGTGTTTACGGAGACGGCTCCTCGCCGTTCGTGCTCAACAACGGCAAGGATACGCTGCGCCTGAGGTGGAGCAACGGACGCGGAAGTGTCGACGGTGAGAACACCGGTTACGACGTCTATAGCTGGAAGCAATTGGGCTAAGGCGTGGTTGAGGTTATCTCTTTGTGCGAAATCCGATGATTCAAATGCCAGGCAATCGATTCCATCTCGTGCTCGCGGTGGCATCTACAGTCTGCCTGCTCGCCATCACTCCGGCGCTTCAAGCGGCCCTGCCGCAACTGTGGCCCACATTTTCTGAACCAACATCCGTAGTGAATCTCGACATACTCGACACGATCGCTTCTCATTTACGCAGGCTCGCAGTTTCCGTTGCCGCTCCTCGAATCCATTCCAGGATCGTTCGATATTCGTCACTCGATTCGTTGCCGTGCCACCGTTGGCCGCCGTTGTGCGTAGCGGTATAGTCGCCGACATTGCCTGCGCTGTCCGTCGGCCGGGTTGGCTTAATTACAAGCAGGCTCTTGTCCGGATCGGTAATGTCCACCACGCGCATGGCATATTTGTAGTTCTCTTCGCTGTCCTGATCGGAGAAAACACCCTGCTCGTTTGGTGGATTCAGCTTGAAGATCACATGGCTCGCGTGGCAGAACACGCATGCTTTGCCATCTGGCCCCGGCTTTGCCAGGATGGGTTCTATCCTGGTGACGAAAAAGCGGAAATCCAACACGGATCCGGGTTGCACGTCGCGCAATGCATCATCCAGATTTTTCCCTTGCAGCACGCTGTTGGCGATGAGCTTGAGGCGGGGGTTGCTCGAATCCCGCAGTTGATTCATCGCCGCTCGAAAGTCTGCCCGTTTCTCGACGCCCTTGACCTTGCGTAGCGTATCCAATGCTGCGGCGCTCGTATTGCCATCTGCATTCAGCAGGCCAGCCAGAACCGTATCCACAACGATGGGATAATCGAGTGGCTCCTTGATCTTCAATTCTGCCGCGTGCCTATTCAGGTAGTCCTGATCCTGCGAGACCGCGCCCCCCGCGATTCCGAACAGCTTCTTCAGAAACTGTGGATTGCCCGCTTCTTCAAACAGAATATTGAGCGTGGGGTTGCTCAGGTTTGAAAAGGCGGTTTTCACCAGCGGCGCGGTTTGCGGATTTTTGAGGAAGAGTTCGAGGCAAATCTGCACCGCAGCACGTTGCACCGCGGGCGTGTAGGACTGCAGTCCTGCAAATACCTGCTCCTGGATATTCGGGTCGCGCATGAGAACATCGAACGAAGACGCGGCGTCCAATACCTGTCCATAGTTTGCTGGCCTGGGCGTCTGTTCCAGCATCGACCGCAGTGCGTCTTGAACCTCCGTTTGTTGTTCCCACGCGGAATTCTCAGGAAGCGCCGCGAGCAGAGGAAGCACCACTGCCTGGCTGTCCGGGTTCCCATGCTTGAGAATCTCTACGACTTTAGAGACGAGGTCCGGATCGGGCGCGCTCTTGCTGTCCAGGTTCAGGATTCCCCGTTGTCCATCCTCATAAACATAGCGAACCGTCTGCCGAACATCGGCGCTGGAGTCTTCAGACAAGTTCAAAACGGCCAGCGCGAATCGAGGACCACCGGCTTCACTCAATGTGCTGCCCGCCTTCAGCACGTTAATCTTCATGGACTCGTCAGCGCCCTTGAGGCAATCCAGAAGAGCATCTTCTAACTCCGGCCCGGAACTCTTGAAGAAGTGAATCAGGTCGCTGTCGTTGCCGATGCGTGTCTGGAAAAAATTGTTGTGCACGTCGTATTTGAAGTCGACAGCTTCGCGATACGGCGAATACTCATAGCCGGGACGATGCAGGTCGGGCACACCGGCTATATATTTCGTAAGTACCGCAGGTAAGCCGATCGATACAGTATCCGACTTGAGTTGAGGCAGTGCGTAGTGCCGGATGTGAAAGTCCCACAGCGCGGTCAAAATCCCTTCGCGGCCTAGTGGTGTTCCTTCGCGCAGCACCTTGGCGAGCACTTGCGCCTGGTCGTGCACCACGGCTTCATAGCCGGCATTGATGCGATTCTTGTCCTCGTCCTGGGCGCTCGTTCGCACCCATGCCGAAAGATATCCGGTGTTTTCATCCAGAAGATCGTAGATGCTCTCCTGCAATCCGCGCCGGACCATCGCATCCGTCTCCGTATTGAGGCGGGTAGCCAGTGATTCAAGAGTGCTGCGACGTACCTCCGGGTGATCGATCTGCCAGTAGTACCAGCGCCACACTCCCCCCGCCGCCTCAAACCGGACATACGGTACAGGATCGTTGAGCGTGCGCTCCAGGGCCGCCAATAGATTCGGATCGCCAGTCAAATCCCGGAAATGCTGGTTGAAGACGCGTGCGGCTCCCCATCGTGTGCGCGCGTCGGGCGAACCCAGCGCCGCGGTCAGCATCTTGCGGCCCTCAGGCGCGGCGCTCTGTCGGCGCGACAGAACCATGCGAAGCGCATAGGCGGAGCTGATTTGCACCATCTTCGCAGGATCGCCCAATCCCTTGATCAACACCGGCAGAGCGCCCGGGTCCGCCATGTGGCCAAGAGCACGAGCTGCAGCTTCCCGCGCAAGCGGCTGGTCGCTGCTCGCCAGCACATCCCGAATCTGGCGCAATACAGGCTCCGGAGCTAGGTCCCAGAACTGATCCAGTTGTTGCAGCAGAAGCGGAAGATCATTTTTGGCGAGGACTGTTGGGGGCGCGGGATACGCCGCATCCCAGTTTTTGGCCTTGGTTGTGCCCGGATAAAGCGTAGACAGCGCCATCACCGCGAACTGCGTGGCCCGGAACGGCGTATTGAAGCCCTGATAAACAGGATCGCCTTCCCAACTGCCTTCCGGCCTCTGTGCTGCCAGCATTGCTTTCACGGCGCGCCCCAAATGCTCATCCGTCTCAGGCCGGCGGCCGGCCTCAGCTAAGGCCAGCACCGCGTTGTACGAGATAAAGTCTGCAGGCTTCGCGCTCTTGTCGAAAGGGTATGGCCATCCGCCTTCGGGAGTCTCGTACTCATAGAGCTTATCGATCAGGGTATTGATCTGCGCAGCGTATTTCTCGTGGTTCACTCCCGATAGAAATTGGATCTTCCAACTTAAATCGATCATGTTCTGCGGCTCATAAGGCAGAGCCAGAGTCTCCACGTGATCGCGTTCAGTCAGCCAATCCTGTTCATGACTCTCGTTGTAGGCAAGGTTGAAAGTCTGCCAGCTTTGCAGCGCGATCTCGAATGGGCTCACATCCGGTTCGCAGCCATCGGTCTCGTTTCCCGGCATCACCGTCACGCCTTTGTAGTGAATCTTGAGAAACTTCGCGTAGGGGATGTCGAAGTCTTTTCGCGGCGGATCGTGCGTAACATTCTGCTCAAAGGCGTGCATGATCAGCGGTAGACGGCTAGCCTCTGTTCGGGCGGTATAGATGATTCGTACCCAGTTGACGCCGGGTTCTCCGTAGAGCGGCCTGGCGTTGTTGTAGATGCGATCGGTGATAAATTCCAGCGATGACCGCTGTGTCGGAGCGTAGCCATTCTGCACCGCCCTCAAATATCCGCGCGTGGTGAATTGGGATGGGTGGCAGGCAATGCACAGCTGGGTCTCGGAGTGCTGCATCACCGTACGCAGCGCAACCGCTCCCCGTCGTGGGGTATTCGAGAGCCACGTATCCCCCAGGTTAATCAGGAAGTCCATGCCGGAGCGCACCGCTTCATGCGGGTCTTTGTTGGGTGGCACGCTGTATTCGTAGGTGTGCAGTTGATACGCAGGATGGTCAGCCGCCACGCGCACATAGTATTCCTGGCCCGGCTGAAGAATGCGGGTACGGAACTTGTAAAGCCCCGGATAGTTCTGCGTCGCCTCTACCTGGTAGACAAACTCTCCTGTCGTGAACGGGACCACATCAGGCTGTCCTGAGGCATCTTTCCCCATCTGAAAAATGTCCACATCGAGCGGCACGTCGCGATCCGTCACGTTCAGCACAAAATAAACCAGCTTGGGCTCTTTCTCGCGGAATGTGAATCGAAACCACTGGAAACCCTTCACCATCGCCGCATAGCCGTCTTCGCTCTTGGATGGAGCGTAGGGTCTTTCATCATCGCCGCCAAAGATCGTCTGTCCGAGCTCGAACGATTGGGCATCCTGCCACGTACCGTTGGGCGCAGCCGAGATCACGCCGCGCTTGAGATCGGCAGATTTACCTGCAATGCCGGCCGCAGGTTGGAGTATTTTTTTCAGCGTCGCACTGATCTCCGGAACCTCGGTTTTGGAAGGCGAAGAGAGGTTTACGGTGACTGGGCCCGCCGCACGCGGCCGCACAGTTAGATAAAAGTCGAGGTCGGCCGAGTGCAGCCACTTCGATTCGATCTCGCCTTTTGCATCATTCACGGTGACATGAACCGAGTCGTTCCCCTGAAGCTGAGCCGGGTCCTTCACGCCGAGCGTGAGCGCGTAGAGTGAGCCTGCGCGTGCCGTGCCCAGCTTGATGCTCCGCGTCCCAGGCGACGCAGTTTGATCTGCGTGGACAAAGCGACCCACGTGTATGGTTGCGCCAATCATCCACACGGCAATGGAAAGAGGAACGATCGCGTAGCTTGCAACTCTGCGGCTTCCCGGTGTGAGCCCCATGATTCAACCTCGTAACTGGACGTTTGACGTAAGTCGATTTAACAACAATTTCGGATTTGCACTCATCGGTTCTTCCTCCGGGCGCAGACCCCGCGCCGAAAGCAATCGAAAGCATGATCGTTGACTATGCCGGAGGCCTGCATCCATGCGTACACAATCACCGGACCTACAAACTTGAACCCGCGGCGCTTGAGTTCTTTGGAAATCTTCTCCGAGAGTGGTGAACTGGCCGGGACCGGTCCGCTATTTTGGATCGGCTTGTCTCCGGCCATCTCCCAGATCCAATCTGAGAAATCGATTCCTGCTTGCTGCATGTCGAGAAAAGCACGAGCTCCGCCTATAGTGGCTTCAATCTTTGCTCGTGAACGGACGATCCCCGGATTCTCAAGAAGTTTGGCGATCTCCCGCTCATCAAAGCGAGCAACCGTTGCCGGATCGAACTGCTTGAACGCTGCTCGAAAGGTATCCCGCTTCCGCAACACCACGATCCATGCCAGCCCGGCCTGAAAGCCTTCCAGCATGAGACCCTCCCATAAGGAGCGACTGTCGTATTCGGGTATGCCCCACTCCTCATCGTGATAGGCGCGCAGGAGCGCATCGCTCTCAGACCAGGTACAGCGCTTGCGCGATACGTTCATAATCTCACCGGACGACATCTCATCAGACAAGTCAGGTTCAAATTTCGTGCTTTTTGAACCGGTCGATTAAACGATCGCAGGCGCGCACGGTGATAGCCATCATGGTGAGCGTGGGGTTTTGGCATCCGGACGAAACAAAACACGCCCCATCCATGGCGAACACGTTCTTCACATCGTGCAACTGGCAATACGAGTCGGTAACAGAGGTTTTCGGGTCGTCTCCCATTCTCGCCGTGCCAAGTTCATGGATAGCCATGCCGGGCTCTGCAACCGTTGATCGAATATCGATGTTCTTTGCGCCGGCTGCTTCGAGCATCTCCGCGGCAGACGCTGCGGCATCTTCATGCAAGGCCTTTTCATTCTCTCCGTGAGTCATGGAGATGTGCAGCGCAGGAATTCCCCAGGCATCTTTCAGCTTCGGGTCGATGGAGACGAAGTTTTCATCGCGGGCAAGCGATTCGCCGAAAGCGCCGAGAGAAATCCGGTAGGTCCCGGTCTTCACTGCCTTTTTAAAGGCAGCTCCAAACCCCTCGGCTCCTTCGTTGAATTCAGCGCCGGCTGAACCCTGAAATCCATAGCCGCGAATGAAGTTAGGCTGTTTCGTGCTCTTCGAAGTGTTGCGGTAACGGATCACATAGATGCCGTTGGCGCGATGCGGCCCGCTATAGGGATCGGGAGCATCCTGGAACTGCGGCAACTCCCCGCTCGCGCCCGCTCCGGTGGAGTGATCCATCAGCCCACGCCCGAGTAACCCGCTTGAATTGCCCAGGCCGGCCGTGTGGTGGCCCGTGGAGGAGTTCAGCAGGATGCGAGTCGATTCGAGCGCCTGGGCGCAAAGGATAACAGCCTTTGCGCGGATGGTCTTTGTCTGCCGGGTCGCGCCGTCTACATAGGTCACACCCGTCGCCAGGTTGGTGGATGGGTCCATCTCGACATGGGCCACAACGGCATTGGTCAACAGCGTGCACTTGCCGGTGTCGAGAGCATCCTTCACGGTTGTGAATGGACTGCTGAAGTAGGAGTAAGAGACACAGCCTCGCTCGCAGGTGCCGCAATAGTGGCAGGCTGCCCGGCCATTGTGAACCTGCGTGATGATTGCGGAGCGGCCAATCGTCACCGTTCTCCCAAAGTTCTTGGCCATCGATTCGCGGAAGTGGACTTCACCGCAGGTCATCTTCATGGGTGGCAGAAAATGTCCATCGGGCAGCGCATCGTTGCCCTCCGCCGCTCCGCTGATGCCCACATACTCTTCGACAATGTTGTAAAAAGGGTCGAGATCCTGGTAGGAGACGGGCCAGTCCTGCCCGTAGCCGTCGTGGCTCGCCGCCTTCAGGTCGAGATTGCTCAGGCGATAGCTTTGCCGCCCCCAGCACAGTGTTCTTCCGCCCACGATGCGCAGCCGTTGCCAACTGAATGGCTTGCCGGCGGGAGTGCTGTAAGGGTTTTCAAGATCGTTAACAAACCAGTCATAGTTGTATTCGGTGCACGCATAGCACTGGGTCTGCACAGGCCGCGTCTTGCGCCATGCGCCGGCCCCGGCCATGTCCCGGTACTTGAGCTCAAAGGCCGGTTTGTGTTCGGTAAATTCCCTGGAAGACACATTGCGCCCTGCTTCAAGCACGGCCACTTCGAGACCGGCCTCGGAAAGCCGCTTCGCTGCCCAGCCCCCTGTCGCTCCCGAGCCCACCACGATTGCGTCATAGCTGCGAGTCAGTGGATCATCAACCATCGCTTTAAACGGTCTCCCTTATGTGGCGTCCTGGTGCTCGCCGGGCTGGTGCTCGCAGCCTTTGAATGTTCCTCGCGCTGGCCATCCGTCCCAGCCGAGCTCCTTCAGGCCAACCGGAGAGCTGTAATAGGCGCTGGCGATCCATCTCTTCATTCTGTCAAAGTGCTGGTGGCCGTCGAAATGGGCGTCTGTTTCACCCCATCGCACATGCGTATGCGGCCACGCCACCAGGTTCAGAAAGTCCTGCTTCTCGTCGTCGGACAGGTTCACAAAGGTCACTTTGTAGCGTTCCATGGCGCCCGTGTCGAACCATGTCAGCGACTCCAGAAACTCATGCTGGGTTTGCGGCGGCAGAACCGACAAAACAAGATCGAGGAATCGATTTACTAAAGCCGCTTTTGCCCCGGGAGTATCCGTTGCAGGGATGATCGCCTCACCCAGGGCAATGAGAGTTTCATCTTGCTCCGGGTTCAGAAAAACAGGCTTCCAGTCGGGCCGCGCCAATTCACGCGAAGCATTGTCTCCTGAGGTAAATACCAGGGCTTCGACTGGAATATTTACGGTAGCGGCGGCGCCGAAGGTCAATAACGAATTACGAAGCAGTTCGCGACGATTCATGGGCTGACAGACATATTACGCTCCCATATGTAATCGTGAACACTCCTGGCCCAATTTTTCTTCGCGGGGACTTCTTTATCGACAAAAAAGGGCACTCTGCGCACTGCCGGTTGCATCACCGTGCGCAGAGACAGAGGGAAAATAATCTAAGGCTTGGCGATGTGAATTGCTCCGAGCCCATCGGGATCGGCAGGCAGTGGCTTCTGGCCGGACTGAAATTTGTTTACGCTCAAAATATAGGCGAGGACTTGGGAAGTCTCATCCGGCGTCATTGTTCCAGGATCCGACGCTGGCATGGTTGTATTGGTCTTCATAAAGAGATCGGCCATCGACTGATCGACCCACTTGTCCAGAAACACGTTCCCGACCAGTGGAACGTTTTTTCCTTTCCCTTCGAGCGCCATCCCGTGGCAGGTTGCGCACTGATTTTGATAAAGGGCCTTACCTTGCTTCGCCTGCTCTGCGGTATACACTCCATCGCGTGTCGAGGAAGGCGCTTGCGCCAGGACCCTCTGCGTAACAAACCCGGATATCAATATAACCGGCGCCAGTATACCCATAGCAACAATGCCAGATTCCTTAGACCCCACCGCACACTCCTTAAAACAAATTTAGAGGCGATTATAACCGCCGACACCTGGCGGCCAATCTGGTGGAACTCTTGGAATTCTTCATTCCGGAAACTTTTCTCACATCACAGCCCTACCTGTAACTCAAGACTTTGAGACTCCGTCAATAGGATCGGCCCACTGAATCGGTAGATCGTTCGTCCGCATGCTGTCGCGATGGTGTGCGCCAGCGTCGTTCCATTTTTTTGCGCCGAAGCGATGTTCCCAGAGCTACTGATTTCGCAGGAGCGGCAATCAAGCTTTCCTGCAAGCACCTCGATAGTAAAGCGCGTCCTCCCGCCGCGTCATAAGAAAACCTGCCCCAGCCCGTACCCGTGGACCAGAAACAGCAAAAGGACTCGTGGGGAAATCGCGGAGCCGCAACTACGGCCGCATGCCGCCCGTCGTAGTCAAACTCACTGATGGCCACGATTTTGATTCTCGTCGCGCGTGGATGGAGTTTTGGCGAGGCACAGCTAAAACATATTTGGTCTCATTCATGTGGATCATAGTTCCTGAGTACGTGGTTAAGTTCTCTCCTTGGCCTGTGGGGGCGATGGACGGACGAGTCGAGAGGTCAACCTGTGGAGACCGATATCCGCGCCAGTTGGCCACACAGGACATTTGATGGGCATGGGACGTGAGCGCAGTTGCTCTCAGAAGCTTGTTCTGCCCTGGCTCCACTCGAAGGTTCCAGCGAGCGGAATAAACCAGCTCACGGTATTTCATTAC
>JBAUCP010000035.1:0-4247 GCA_049677625.1 Occallatibacter sp.
CCTCCGGACCCCGGTGGCTGATTTACAATCGGAGAGAAGCAGGAAAGATTTTTGAATGAGGCTTTTTCCCATGAATTCAGGCCCGGCGCGCGCGCTGCTGGCACAGGCGGGCGCGGCCTTGACGGCCTCAGCCCTGATTGCAGGCTGCGGCAATAATTACCGGCCCGTAGTGACGCCCATTACCCCCAGCGGACCGGCCGCGCAGGTCGGCTCCTACGTGGTGGTGGTTTCATCCACCGGGACCACTTCACCCGGCATAGCCACAATCATCGACTACTCGGGCGACACGGTGATGGCTGTGGCGCCCATCGGCGTTGGCCCCTATGCCTTTACCATCGACGAGCTGGGCTCTGAGGGCTACACCATCGACAGCAACGGCACGCTGACCAACTTCCCCATCACCACCACCCTGCAGGCCAAGAACGTGACCCAGTCCACCCTGCCCTTTACCGCGCAGCCGGTGAACATGATGGCGCCGTCGTCCGGCCTGTGGGCGGCGGACCTGAATGGGAACGTGGCCGACGTGTTTTCCGGATCGCCGCAGACCTTAAAGGAGCCTATTCCTATCGTGAATACCTTGCCGGTCTCGATCTTCGGGCCCCCGACGCTGACCGGCCAGCGCGAGTATGTGCTGAGCCAGAACGCGCCGGATACGACCGGAGTAATGGAATGCAACAGTACACCGCGCACGGCCCCGCTTGGCTCGGCCAACCCGATTGAGATCGCGAGCAACACGGCCGATCCGCCCATAACGGTGGGCAAGTGCCCGGTCTACGCGGTGCAATCTCCAGACCTGAGGCGCATGTTCGTGTTGAACCGCGGCGACGACACAGTGACCGTGATCAACAGCCAGGACAACACGCTCGATAATCAGTGCCCGGCGCCGACAGGCTGCGTGAACCAGAACGGGCAGACGTATTTCACCCATCCGGTTCTGCCGCTCTCCACTAGCGCTGTGGCTGCCACCGGCGTTACGCCGCCCAATGGAACCGCGGGCATGACCGCGACCGCCGGACCGGTTTACGGCGAGTACAACCCCGCTACGCAACAGTTGGTCGTGGCCAACTACGACGGCGGCACGATCAGCGTGATCGACGTGAGCCTGGACGAGTACGGCAACGACAGCTCCACCTTCGGAACCACCTACACCATTGCGGTGGGCAACACCGCAACGCCCAACCCGGCCAGCGTAACCGTGCTTGCCGACGGCAGCAAGGCCTATACGGCCAACCAGAACGACGGAACCGGGAACGGCACGGTGACGGTGGTGAACCTGAGCACTCATCAGGTGGAAAAGACGCTCACCGTGGTCGGCCATCCACGCACCGTTGCCTCCACGCAGAACTCGGAGTACAGCAAGGTCTACGTGGCCTCGCCGGACAGCCCGTATGTGACGGTGCTCGAGTCCACGCCCACGGTGACTGACCAGGTGGATACCACGATTCTGGTTGAAGGCAATGTGGTGGATCTGCGCGTGACCACGCAAAACGGCTCCAGCGGCAACGCCAACTTCACCAGCCGCGTTCCCGGCTACGGGCAACCCTGCAACCTGCCCGGATCGTCGCACACAGACACGCTTACCGATTGCCGGGCGATTCAGTAGTTTCGCCAAGTGTGTTGAGCTGTTAGAAAGGGCTATCTCCGGTGGAGATGGCCCTTTCCATTTGATTGCCAGGAGTTGCGCGCCACGTGACAAAGCCGCCGAAATCGCGTCCTGAAAAAGCGCGTCCTCCCAAAACGCGTCTCGACCTGTTGCTCGTCGAGCGCAGCCTGGCTGCGAGCCGCGAGCGTGCCCGTGCGCTTATTCTGGCCGGGCGGGTTCTGGTGAGCGAGCAGAAGATTGACAAGCCGGGCACGACGGTTGCCGCGGACGCCGAAATCCGGCTGCTGGGTGAAGACCAGCCCTATGTAAGCCGCGGCGGACTCAAGCTGGCAGCGGCGCTCGCGCACTGGCAGATTGCCGTGAAGGGCCGCGCGTGCCTCGATGTGGGCGCCTCGACCGGTGGATTTACCGACTGCCTTTTGCAGCACGGCGCGGCGCAGGTAACGGCCGTAGACACCGGCTTCGGCCAAATCGCCATGAAACTGCGCAACGACCCGCGCGTGCGCCTCATGGAGCGCACCAATGCGCGGCTGCTGGAACCCCGATCATTGGAACCGGGTTCGCTGGCCGCTGGTGAAGGCGAGCCGGAGAAAACGCTGCTGGTCATGGATGTTTCGTTTATCTCGGCAACCCTGGTGCTGCCGCCTGTCTTCGCCGCCGCGCCGTCACTCACTGAAGCCGTCATCCTGGTCAAGCCGCAATTCGAGGCCGGGCGCGAGCACGTCGGCAAGGGCGGAATCGTGCGCGATCCGGCGGCGCATGAGCTGGCGATTCGCAAGGTAGCCGATTGCGTGGTGTCGCTGGGCTGGGCGGTGGTTGAGACGATTCCGTCGCCGATTACCGGTGCGGAAGGGAACAAGGAATTTCTGCTCTATTCGAAGCGGAGTTAGCGGAGTTAGCGGAGTTAGCGGAGTTGGCGGAGTTGGTGGCCTAGATCGTGTTCACTCAGCCTGCGTGGCCAGGCTAACTCCGCTAACCCCGCTTATCCGCCGAAGGCGGACTAACTCCGCTAACAACGCTAACCCCGCTAACTCCGCCCTCATCCATTACACTGAAACCGAATGACCCGCATCGCCATCGTCTGCAAGCCGCACAAAGAAGAGCTGGCACGAATTGTGCCGGAGCTGGTTGCGTGGCTGCGCGAACATGGCTACGAGCCGCTGCTTGACCACGAGGGCGGGCGGTATACCGATGCCGCTCCGTCGGTGGACCGTGCGGAGCTGCCGGCGCACTCACCGGCGCTGGTCATCATGCTGGGCGGCGATGGCACCCTGCTGGCAGTGGCGCGTATCTTCGCCGCCGTGGGTACGCCGATTCTGAGCGTGAATCTGGGCTCTCTCGGCTTTCTCACCGAGGTGCGGCTGGCCGACCTTTACTCGACGCTCGAGGGCTGGTGCACCGGCTGCCACAACACCGATGAGCGCGCCATGCTCCACTCCGCGCTGTGGCGCGAAGGAGCTGAGCACTCGAGCTACACGGCGCTGAATGAAATCGTAGTGTCAAAGGGCGACATTGCCCGTATGGGCGAGTTCACGGTGGAGCTCGACGGCAAAAAGGTGGCCCGCTTCCGCGCTGATGGCGTGATTGTCTCCACGTCCACGGGCTCGACAGCGTACACGCTCGCGGCCAACGGGCCCATTCTCACGCCGGATGTGGATGCGATGGTGGTTACGCCCATCTGTCCACACCTGCTCACGCTGCGGCCCATCGTGGTGCGCGGCGATGCGTCGCTCACGGTTCGTGTGGAAAGCGTCCCGAACCTGGCCCTGCTCACGGTAGACGGCCAGCAGGCCTTTGAGCTGCTGCGCGGTGACGAGCTGCGCTGCCATCGCTCCAGCCACACGGTGAAGCTGGTGCGCATGAGCGAGAGCGGCTTTTTTGAGGCTCTGCGCAGCAAGCTGAGCTGGGGCGAGCGGTAAGACACTGATTTTTTACTGCGTCAACTCCGCCAGCAGCACCTTGGCCTTTGCGGCCAGCGTGTGCGCGCCGTCCACATCGCCTGAGGTCAGGGCGGCCTTGGCCTGCTTGAGAAAATCGCGAATCTGATCGGCGGTCTTCTGCTCCGTGTCGCTGAGCGGGCGGGTGATGTTGTTGAGCCCGCGTTCCGTTGAAGCGATCAGGTTCTCCGTCTCCTGGCGGTAAATGGCCGGGTCGCCGGAGGAAAGCTGGCCGATGGCGCTCACGCCGGGGTTGGGAGCGGGATTGGCGGCTTCCTGCGTGGTGTTGGCAGGGGGCGGGGTGTTCTTGGGCTTATGGTGCCTGGGCTGCGGCTTGGGCGGAGGAGTGGGCGCGGTCTTGGTGGGCTCGGGTGGAATCGTAACCACGGGCGGGGGCAGGTTGACGGGCGCGGTGGAGGGTGGCGGCGGAGGGTTGTCCACGATCGGCGCAGCGAGCGGCTGCACCTGTGCCTGCTGCTTGTGGAAACACGCAGTGAGGAAAAAAGGTAACAGCCAGACAGCGATCTTAGCAGGCAACTTCATCCCGCAGGTCCCTTCTATTCTTGTGCACCCACCGGTCGAGGATGCCGGCGTCCCCATTCCGTGGCGGTAAGAGGAATTCGCAGCCGGAACTCCGTGCCACGGTCTACTCTCGATTGTACTTCCACGCTCCCGTGGTGCAACTGAAGAATGCGGTAGGTCATGGC
>JBAUCP010000036.1:0-3643 GCA_049677625.1 Occallatibacter sp.
AGAGGCGCCTACGGCTTTTTGCTTTTCCAAGTCCTGAACCACCTGCGCCGCCCGGTCGTAGACCACGGCGGTGTGACCGTTGTTCAGCAAGCGCTTGACCATGTTGGAGCCCATTCTGCCCAGACCCACCATTCCTAATTGCATCGAATCGCTCCTCTTTCAGTTAAGTGTTTTTCGTCAATCACGCAGCTTTACTTGAGTTTGCGGTAGCGGCGGATAAGGTTGTTGGTGGAAGCATCGTGCGTCAGACCCGCATCATCCGGGGCTTCAATCTCGGCAATGATGTGTTGGGCCAGCACCTTGCCCAACTCGACGCCCCATTGATCGAAGGAGTCGATCTGCCAAACGGTGCCCTGAGTAAATACCGAGTGCTCATAGAGCGCAACCAGCTTGCCCAACGTTTCTGGTGTGAGTTTTTCCGCCAGTAGTACGTTCGACGGGCGGTTGCCCTCAAAGACGCGATGCGGAACCAGCCAATCTGGTGTGCCCTCGGCCTTTACCTGCTCGGCTGTCTTTCCGAAGGCCAAAGCCTCGGCTTGGGCAAAGACGTTGGCCAGCAGCATGTCATGGTGCCGCCCGAGCGGATTGAGAGTCTTCTCAAAACCGATAAAGTCACAGGGAATGAGCCTGGTGCCCTGGTGAATCAATTGGTAAAACGAGTGCTGCCCGTTGGTTCCCGGCTCGCCCCAGTAGATGGGGCAGGTGGCGTAGTTCACCCGCTCGCCGGTCAGCGTGACGTGCTTGCCGTTGCTCTCCATGGTGAGCTGCTGCAGGTAGGCAGGGAAGCGCTTGAGGTACTGCTCGTAGGGCAGAATGCCCACGGTGGCCGCGTCAAAGAAGTTGATGTACCAGACGGTGAGCAGAGCCATGAGCACGGGCAGATTCTTCTCGAACGGCGCTGTCCGGAAGTGCTCGTCCATCTCGTGGAAGCCGGCTAGCATGGCGCCGAAGTTTTCCGGGCCGATGGCCAGCATGGTGGAGAGGCCGATGGCCGAGTCCATGGAATAGCGGCCGCCAACCCAATCCCAGAAGCCGAACATGTTGGCGGTGTCGATGCCGAACTTGGACACTTCCGCGGCATTTGTGGAGACAGCGACAAAGTGCTTGGCGACGGAGGACTGGTGGCCGCCAATGCCCTGGAGCAGCCAGACGCGCGCGGTGTGTGCGTTGGTCATGGTCTCAAGGGTGGTGAAGGTTTTGGAGGAGACGATGAAGAGTGTCTCTTCGGGGTCGAGGCCGTGTACGGCTTCGGCAAAGTCAGTGCCGTCCACGTTGGAGACGAACCGGAAGTTCAGATCGCGATCGCTGTAGTGCCGGAGCGCTTCGTAGGCCATGACCGGGCCAAGGTCCGAGCCCCCGATGCCGATGTTGATAATGTTCTTGATCGGCTTGCCGGAGTGACCGGTCCACTCGCCGCTGCGGATGCGGTTGGCGAAGGCGGTCATGCGGTCGAGGACCTCATGCACGCCTGGGACTACATTCTCGCCGTCCACCAGGATGGATGCGCCTTTGGGCGCGCGGAGCGCCACGTGAAGCACGGCGCGCTTCTCCGTGATGTTGATCTTTTCGCCGCTGAACATGGCGTCAATGCGCTGGCGAAGGCCGGACTCCTCGGCCAGATCGATCAGCAGTTGCACGGTTTGATCGGTGATGCGGTTCTTCGAGTAATCGAGGAACAGGCCGGCGGCCTCAACCGTCATCCGCTCGCCGCGCTTGGGGTCGCCGGCGAAGAGGCTGCGCAGGTGCGTTTCGCGGATGGTGTGGGAATGAGCTTCGAGCGCCTTCCATGCCTTGCGCTCAGTGAGCGGCTTGATCTCCTCAGCTACTGACGTTGCCATAACAATATTCCCCCTTCGCGAATTGGCTGGAACGCCGTGGCGCTCCCTGTTGTGCCATGTTAGTCCATTCAGGCTGCGAGTCCGATGAAAGGCGGCCAAATTTGCCGCCCGGCTGCCCCATTTTTTGGGCCAATTTTGGGAGCGTCCTACCCCACCACAGCTTAGAGTCTCGGCGGGGCGGCCGGGTTGCGCTAAAGAGCATGGCGGATTCCGGATGGTGAGTCAGGCGGCGGGCGGCGGATTTTCATGGAGCACGGCGAGCAGCCGGTCAAGGAACTCCTGCTGGCTCTCGAAGATGCGGCTGCGCGCCTCGGGGATGGGAAACCAGGCGCCACGGTCCACCTCGGGAATGCTGATAAGCCGGCCGGAGCGTGGCGGCCACTCGATCTCGCACTCGTTGCTGGTGAGATGGGCGGGGTCGAAGTCGCCCGCGCAGGCCCACGCGGAGACGAGCTTGCCGCCGGCCTGTCGGATTGCGCCCAGTTCGACAAAGTCTCCGTTTACGGCAAAGCCCGTCTCCTCACGGAACTCGCGGAGGGCGGCGTCGAGCGGCGGCTCGCTCTCTTCGTATTCGCCTTTCGGTATGGACCAGGCGCCCAGGTCCTTCTTTGCCCAGAGCGGTCCGCCCGGATGAACCAGGAAGACTTCGAGACCGCGCTCACCGCGCCGGTAAACCAACAAGCCTGCACTGCGTTTGGACACAAAGGGCCGCCACGTTCATCGTATCGCGCGGCTATAGCAATTCTCCAATTGGAGAACTGTTCTAAGTTCCGGTTG
Source organism: Occallatibacter sp. (assembly GCA_049677625.1). Classification (GTDB taxonomy): domain Bacteria; phylum Acidobacteriota; class Terriglobia; order Terriglobales; family Acidobacteriaceae; genus Telmatobacter. The sequence goes on from JBAUCP010000036.1 coordinate 2,616, forward strand.
GCGGAATTTGCCGCATTTGAGTTCGATCGCCTGCTACCGCAGGCGCGATTCGGCAGGATATTCTCGAATCTTTGAAGCGGCACGCGTCCTGCGCTTCAACTCTGCACCAGATTGCATCGAGGTCTTCTTATGTTCTCGGCTCACACTTCATTGCGTCTGCTTGTCCGCGCGGCGTTGTCTTGTCTCATCCTTTCAACGGCGGCCGTTCTTGCGCCGGCGCAGGAAAAGCCGGTTGCAATTCACGTCGACTGGTCGAGCACGGAGCCGCTGCGGACGTCGCCAACGCTGCAAGTGGTGATCAATCCAATGTTGCGGCGCGGCTCGTCCATTCACGACGCGGCCTTTGCGGATCTGCAGAGCCTGGGTGCGGACTACGTGCGCTTCGCCTTCTGGCATCCTTATCCCAAGCTGGCCGTGGCCGAGCTCGACCCGCCCACCTCAACAAAGACTTCGTGGGACTTCAGCCTCATCGATCCGCTGGTGAAGGATTTTTTCAGCGCGACGGAGGGGCACAGCACGATCTTCAGCATGAGCACCGTTCCGGCGTGGATGTACAAAACGGACAAGCCGGGGCCGTATCCGGCCGACCCGGACAAGCTCACCTGGGGCTACATCAAAGGGAAGGAACTGCGCGACCCGAGCTGCGAAGAGCTGGCCGCCTATTACAAGCGCGTGGCTGAGTGGTACACGCAGGGCGGATTTACCGATGAGCTGGGGCAGCGCCATGATTCGGGCTACCACTACACGATTCCTTATTGGGAGGTATTCAACGAGATCGATGTGGAGCATCAGCCTACGCCCGAGCAGTACACCACCTGCTACGACGCGATTGTGGGCCAACTGCACCAGCTTGATCCGAGGATGAAGTTTGTAGGCCTGGCCATGGCGTTTCCGGAGCGCGACCCGGCCATGCTCGAATACTTCCTCGATCACGCCCACCACAGGCCGGGCATCCCGATCGACATGATCTCGTATCACTTTTACGCCGTGCCCACGCGCGAGCAGACGGCCGAGGATTGGCAGTACAC
>JBAUCP010000037.1:0-3816 GCA_049677625.1 Occallatibacter sp.
CCTATGGCGGTGTGCCGTGGTACACGCGCCTGCTCTACCGCTCTCTCTACCCACGCGCCGACCGGGTCATCTGCCAGTCCCGCGCCATGGCGGAGGATCTTGCCAAGGAGCTGGGCATCAAGAAAGAAAAGATCGCCGTGCTGCCCAACCCAGTGGACTTCGAAGGTATCCGCGCGGCCAACCGGCTTCATGGCATGAAGCCGGTTGAGTGGCCGGGCCAATGGACAGGACCCGGTCCGCACCTGCTCGCAATAGGAAGGCTTGCGCCGGAGAAAGGCTTCGATCTCCTGCTCGAGGCGCTCGCACTTGTGCGCGGCAGGTTTCCGCAAGCCGATCTGATCATCGCCGGCTCCGGGCCTGAGGAATCCACGCTCAGGGCGCAGTGCGGCTCGCTCGGTCTCGAAGCCGCGGTCCGTTTACCCGGCCGCATGGAGCGGCCCTGCCTGTTGTATCCGCAGGCCTCGCTCTTTGTGCTCTCGTCCCGTTATGAAGGCATGCCCAATGCCCTGCTGGAAGCGCTCGCCGGCGACCTGCCTATCGTCTCAACGCCAGCCTCAGGAGGCGTAGTCGATCTGCTCCGCAGGCGTCCGGGAACCTGGCTGGCGAGCGAAACGTCCTCGGCCGCGCTGGCCGCCGCGCTATTGAAGGCGCTTGAAGAGCTCAACCCAGGGCAACGGTTTCGCCGTTCCCTCCTGTCCGTTTCATAGCCCGCCTGCCACCGCAGGCAAAGCAAAGCGTCAGATTGGAGAGAAGATTGTCCCATTGAGAACCTGAGTCGATGGTGAAGCGCGGCTCGCAAGCGAATTTTCGCCGGCTGCCCATTCACCGCTTGACATTTTTCGGCTCATGGATGTTTCCTGTCAGTACCATCCCCTACTAGTACGGCGGCGAACCCGAACTTCGGGTTCCTGTTTGCATTGGGTGATTGGAAAACGGGCGGGGCGCCAGGACGTGTTTCCTCGGGTCACACGCATCTTCTGCTCCGTTGCGCGCTTCGGTTTTCGTTTTCTCGGGTTCAGGCATGTTCCCTCCATGCTGTCTGGATTCCCGTTGGGCTTCGGGACGCGATTGCACCACTGGAGGGCCTTGTGCTCGACCTTTGCCTTGGAGCCGCTTTCGCGGCTTTGCTGTTCAGCTTCTTCCTTCCCCTAATCGCCTTCGGCCGTAGCCGCGCCCGGCTGCGCTTCGCATCTTTCGGCGGCTATGGCGAGCCATGGATGCAGCGAAGAAACAGCTCGACAGCGATCGGAGACAGCAGCGAAGTCTCTGGCTCCGCGATCGAGTTCGCCTTTGAAGACGCCATTGCTGCCTACGAATATCTGATCGACTCAACCTGCGCAGGGCAAATTCCAAGACATGTTGCTCTGATCGTCCCCACCCTTGACCGCATCGGCGGCGCGGAGCGGCAGGTGTTGTCTCTGGCAGGTAGCATGCGCAAGCGTGGCTGGCGGGTAACCGTCGTGGCTCTCTCCGGCCAGGGCGATGCGGCAGCCGCCGATCTGAGGACCGCCGGAGTTGCGTTCCTGAGCATCGGCATGCGCAAGGGACTCGCCGATCCGCGCGGATGGATGCGCTTCATCCTGTGGCTGCGGCGCGAAAAGCCAGACGTGGTCCACGCGCATCTCGCGCATGCTGCCTGGCTGGCACGCTGGTCCCGATTGTTCGCTCCGGTTCCGGTTGTTATCGATACTCTCCACAGTTCGTCCACCGGAACAATTGGAAGGCGGCTCGGCTACCGGTTCAGCCGCTGGCTACCGGACCAGGTCACCGCAGTGAGCCCATCCGTAGCGGAATCGCATCTGACTGCCAAAGCCGTCACCCGGAAGAACCTCACCGTGCTGCACAACGGAGTGGATCTGGACGAGTGGCAGCCCGATGAGCGCACGCGGGCAGCCGTACGCCGTGAAATGGGCCTGAGCGAAAAGGGTCTCGACGACCAGTTCCTGTGGGTTGCCGTGGGCCGGCTCGACATGGTGAAGGACTATCCCACGCTTCTCAAGGCGATGGCTGCATTGCCCAGGTCTGCGCGGCTGGTCATTGCCGGCAGCGGGCCGCTCCTGGGGAACCTCTCCTACCTTTCATCCCGCCTAAATCTGGGCGGAAGGGTGCGCTTTCTCGGCTTTGAACCCAACGTAAAACGATGGCTCCAGGCCGCAGACGGCTTCGTGCTCGCTTCCCGCTGGGAGGGCCTTCCCATGGCGCTGCTTGAGGCCCAGGCCTGCGGGCTGCCCGCCGTCGGCACTGAGGTTCCCGGAATCCGCGAGGTGATTGAAGACGGCGAGACCGGCTTGCTCTCGCCGGCAATGGATGTTCCCGCGCTCGCATGGGCCATGAACGCCATCATGCAAACCCCGCCTGAGCAGAGGCGCGCAATCGGCGCCATGGCACGGCAGAGCGTGGCGGACCGATTCAGCCTCGAGTCCGTGATCGACCGGTGGGAGGAGCTCTACGACAATTTGCTGCGAAAGAAATTGCGCCAGGCTGCATCGCACGGCGCCCCTGCGTCTAAGGCCCGTTGCGCCGCCGCGACCGGCCACTCATCTGCCTCCTGAGATGCGATAGCCGGATGCGCAGGAGCCTCCACTCCGCACCGGCTCGTTCCGGCAGCGTCAACTCGGCTGGCCGCCATGCCGCCAGCACGCGCTCCACTGACGTGAATTGCCCGCCATGGTCGCGCTGAAAAGCGCGCAACTGGGCAATCTGCGCATCGGTCGCAGTGTTGGGATGGACCGAGATCGTCCAGAGCCCTTGCGTCTTGTGAACCGGAGCCCAAAGCTGCTGAGGAACCCAGGTGAGCCCGCCGCGCAGGAAAGGCGTCCGCGCAAAACCATCGGACAACACCTCGATCCCTTCCGCGAGGAGCGCAGTCAATGTGTTTCCATCGAATCCGTGCCGTGGCGCGACCCACATCTTGGGCTTGAGCCCATGGCCGCGAAGAATACTCAGCCCTTCGTGAATCCATTTGCGCTGCGTCTCCGCTCGGACGCCGGCGAACTCCGATTCGCGATGGAGCGGCAAAAGGCTCGGGCCGCGGCTGGTACAGAGATGACGATAGCCGTGCAGAGCCACCGTGGCTCCGTCCCGCTCCATCGCGCGCATAAGCTCCCAGAACCCCGCATCGGGCGGCGCCAGTTGGAGCGCGGGGTCCTGATTGTCCGGCACCACGGCGAGAATGGGACGCAAGCCGAACTCCCGGATCAAAGCACAGCAGACCAGCCATCGCTCGCGGCAAACCGTTGGGCAGAGGTCGTCGAATCGAAGTAGATACTGTGCAGGCCTGGGAAGCACGTGGTTGGCTCCATCCGAGATTTCGCATTGCTGGCCGCGGCGTTTGAATCGCCGCCCGACAGCGCAGAAGCAAAATCCGCACCAGCGGTAACGGCACAGCCCATATCCGCTCGCCTGCGCAGCCGGCCCGTACGTCTCTGCAGCACTGTCCACAAAGGATGGCGCTGAAAAACAGGCGTAGAGCTGCTCGGGATCGTCTTCGGCAAACCGGCCGGCCAGTGCAATGAGCGCCAGCAGCAGCCAGGTGGTGCGGCTCTCTTCTACCGTGGCAACCAGTGAAGTCACAATCCACACCAGCAGCGCCGCGGCCATGGCTATCCGCAGAGCTCCGTGCATTCGCAGCACCGTCCGCGCAGCCAGAGCCACGATTCCGGCAGCCAGAAACAGCGCGCAGAGCCCTCCGCCCACCACAATCGAGAGCGCCGTGTTGTGCGCGGTATCGATGGGAGCCAGCCCCGCGGCAGCCACAAACGTGCCCGCGCCGGTTCCGAAAAACGGCGCCTGTACAAAGGCATGCCAGCCAGCCGA
>JBAUCP010000038.1:0-2579 GCA_049677625.1 Occallatibacter sp.
CACCTGTAACCTGATATTCACATTTGCCACGTAGCCTGAAAGCTGTGGACGTCAAAGTGCCCGATATTCGTATGTCCCAAGTGCAACTTCGGCCGGAACCGGCGGCTAACAGCGAGAAGAATTCCGCCGATACGGCCAAAGAAGAGCATTCGGCAGTTCGACGCTTCCTGCTTTCGCGCGGCAATTCGGCCATCGCCGACCGCGGATTCCATCTGCTGATGGTGCTTTGCGCGCTGAGCATCTTCGCCATTGTGGGACTTATCGCATGGCGGCTGGTGGTGAGCTCGCAGATCACCTGGAGCAAATCCGGAGTCCACTTCTTCTACCAGGTCTTTACCGATTCCATTACCGGCCGGCCCATGTTCTGGGACCCGGTGAATGAGCTCTTCAGCGCGGTCCCGTTCATTTACGGAACGCTGGTTTCGTCGTTTCTGGCTCTGCTTATTGCGGTTCCTCTGGCCATCGGGCTGGCCATCTTCCTCACCGAGATGTGCCCCGACGTCATCCGCGGGCCGCTCGCGTTTCTGACCGAGCTGCTGGCGGCCATCCCCAGCGTAATTTACGGATTGTGGGCCGTGTTTGTGCTGGTGCCGCTGCTCCGGGTCTATGTGAATCCATTGCTGGTGAAGACGCTGGGCTGGAGCGGACTCTTCGATGACCAGAATCCCACCGGGCTGGGCTTTCTGGCCGGCGGCGTGATTCTGGCCATCATGATTCTGCCCATCATCTCCTCGCTCACGCGGGAAGTGATGACCGCAGTGCCGCACTCGCAGCGCGAGGCGGTGCTGGCGCTGGGCGCCACGCGCTGGGAGATGATCCGCGTAGGCGTGCTGCGCAACGCGCGCATCGGCATTGTGGGTGGAGTGATTCTCGGCCTGGGCCGCGCGCTGGGCGAAACCATGGCGGTGACCATGGTGATCGGCAACACGCCGGAGATTCACAAGTCGCTGCTGGCGAACGGCAGCTCCATGGCGGCGGTGATTGCCAATGAATTCACTGAGGCGGTGAGCGACATGCACCGTAGCGCGCTCATCGAGATCGGCCTGGCGCTGTTCATCGTGACCATCATCGTGAACGCATTTGCCCAGTTGCTGGTGTGGGCGGTTACGCGCGGCGCTCCGTCGGAGGCGCACTAAGGAACTTCGGATGAGCGTAGACAACTACAAATTACGTTCGCAGTTGAGGTCGATGACCGATCACGCGGTGACGGTGCTGGCCGTTCTGGCCACGCTCATCGTGGTGGCGCCGCTGGCCGCGATCTTCGGTTATCTCATTTACAAGGGCGCCAGCTCGCTCAACCTGGCCTTCTTCACGCAGATTCCCAAGCCGGAAGGCGAGCTGGGCGGCGGCATGGCCAATGCCATTGTGGGCAGCGGCGTTCTGCTCGGGCTGGCCAGCTCCATCGGCATTCCGCTCGGCATCGGCGGCGGAATCTTCCTGGCCGAGTTCGGCCGCGGGACCAAGCTGGCCAACGCGGTGCGTTTTACCGCCGACGTGCTCAACGGCGTGCCCTCCATCGTGATGGGCCTGGCGATCTATTCATTGATTGTGAGCGTGCACAGCTCGTTCATCCCGTTTTCGGGCCACTTCTCGGCCTTCTCCGGCGGCGTGGCGCTGGGCATCATGATGATTCCCACCGTATGCCGCACCACGGAAGAGATGCTGCTCATGGTGCCGCACGCGGTGCGCGAGGCGGCGCTGGGACTGGGCGTGCCAAACTGGCGCTCGGTGCTGTCGATCACGCTCAAGACGGCTTCGCCCGGCATCATCACCGGCTGCATGCTGGCCTTTGCGCGCATCGCCGGCGAAACCGCACCGCTCCTGTTCACCGCTCTCGGCAACTCGTTCATGAATGCTAATCTCAATGAGCCGATTGAAGCGCTCCCACTGCAGATTTACGTTTACGCTATCTCGCCTTACGACGACCAGCACCGGCTGGCGTGGGGCGGAGCGCTGGTGCTCATTGCGCTCATCGTGATTGCGGTTTCGCTGGTGCGCTATGTCACCAGCCGCGGCGTGTTGAAAGGGGCAAGTTAGACGGCATTTCTCCTTCGAAGTTGCAGTCTTGAAGGATGGTTTGCGTGGCGATTTCTTGAGGAAGTCGCCGCTGGAGTTTCCCGGTTTCGAGGTAGGGCAGAAGGAGAAATGCGTACGTGGGCGTCGGCATTGAAGTCTCCAACCTGAACGCGTGGTACGGCACCAATCACACGCTGCAGGACATCAACCTGAATATCCCGGCCAACCACGCCACGGCGCTGATCGGCCCCTCGGGCTGCGGCAAGAGCACCTTCGTCCGCTGCCTCAACCGCATGCATGAGACTAACCCCATTGCGCGCGTCACCGGCGTGGTGCGCATCGGCGATCTCGATATTTACGCGGACGCGAAGCCAGTTGAGATTCGCCGCCGCGTGGGCATGGTCTTCCAGCGGCCCAATCCCTTTCCCACCATGTCGATCTACGACAATGTGGCAGCGGGGCTCAAGCTCAACGGCTACTCCAACCGCCGCGCGCTCGACGAAATTGTGGAGCGCTCGCTCAAGAATTCGGCGTTGTGGGACGAGGTGAAGGACGATCTCAAA
>JBAUCP010000039.1:0-2444 GCA_049677625.1 Occallatibacter sp.
CCAGTAATCCGTATTTCCCGTCTGCAGCAGCAGCGGGCGCGGCGCAATGAGCGCGATGAGCAGATTCGCATCCATGGGCGCGGTATCGGGAAATCCCGCATACTTCGCGTAGTTCGCCGCAAACTGATACGGATAGCGCGTGGGCGCAGTCAGATGAGCAATCGTCTCGCCGTAGTCGCGATGGCTCAGCGCCGCTCCGCCTTCGCCGGAGCAACTGGCAATCACCGCGGCAAATCGCTGATCGTGCGCACCGGCCCACATCACCGTCTTGCCCAGCCGCGAGACGCCGTGAATCGCAACCCGCTTCGCATCGATGCTCTGGTCGGTCTCGAAATAATCTTCCACGCGGCTCATGCCCCAAGCCCACGCGGCAATCGAGCCCCAGTCATCCGGCGCGCGCTCCGTCTGCCCCGGCTTCAGGTAGCGCGCGCGAATCCCGTTTGAAAATCCGGCGGGGTAGTCGGGGTCCACGTCACCGTAATAAAACGTCGCCACGCCAAACCCCGCGTCGAGCAGCGGGTCCACGTTGATGTGGCCAAATCCGCGGCCCTTGGGCGCAGGAATCTTCGTATTCGTCTTCGGGTCCCAAATTTCGTCCGGAGTAATGCCCTGGTCGTCGACGGCATTCTGCACGGCGCCAAAGTTGATGGTGAAAAACATGGGCACAGGCTTGTGCGCATTGGCCGGCAGATAGATCAACAGATGAATCTTCGGCCAGCTCTCATCCTTTGAAAACGAAATCGTCACCTGCCTGCGGATCGCTTTGCCGTCGAGCGCGGGCGTGCCTTTATCGGTCACGTCGAAGCTCTCATCCGCGGGCCGGCCCGGATCGCGCCCATACTGCTGCGTCTCGAAGATCGCTTCGATCTCCGGCCGCCGCTTCGCGTACCAGGTCTTCGCGTTGCGGACCGGCTTGCCATTGTTCAGCTTCAGCGGATCGGGCAGCGTGTACTCGCCCACCTTCGCCTCGTCGTAGTTGACCGGAATTCCCGCGACCGCAGATGGCAAGGTCTTCGGCGTAGGCGGAGCCGTCACGGGCGCCTGTGCAGCAAGTGCGCAGGACCCAATGAGAACAAAAAAAGATGCGTACCTGAGCCGCATGGCAATGATCCTGAATTTCGAAGAGATGGTCTTGCGTGGGCGCGTAATCAACGCAGCATGAAACACTAGAGATCGCCTCACGCCACTGTCAAGCGGCGTCGCACCTCGTCAACGGCAGCGGCTCCGCGCCAACACAGAGGAGAAGCCTGAGTCCATCTTTATTTTGAAAATGCGCTAAACTTGGATTGGTCCATCCGGGCCGCGTTCGGCTAAACAACAGCCTACCTGCCGTGCGGAAGTGGTGAAATGGCAAACACACTAGCCTTAGGAGCTAGCGCCGAAAGGCTTGCGGGTTCAAGTCCCGCCTTCCGCACCATCAACAAAGAAGAAAGATGCAGAGCACTTTTGTCATGGTTGATATTTCCTGCCTGTAGGCAGGTCTAGTGTTGGGGAGGGTCGTGAACATGATGTTGCACTCTAGCGCACAATGCGATCCTGAGACCCAGCCGATGTGACAACCTTCCCCGGACGATGTCCGCTGGCAAGTACGAGCGGCACTCGCCACAGAGCGGGCGCGTAGTAACGATCCACTTATCTGGCATCGTTTGAACCGGCGCCGGGACGTTCCCCCCGCATCCCTTGCAAGAGACGGTGTAGTCACAGAGTCGGACATCTGGGACATTGAACATGATGGGAGCATAGACGAATAAAAAGCGAATATATAAGCAGAAAAACACTAAGAGCATTTTGGCAATTCGCGTTCTGAGGATTGGCCACGGACGTGCAACTAACAAGGCGCTATGCCGAATTTGTTCTTGTATATCGCCAAAGAGCAGCGAAATTTTACACACCTGCGTGTAATTTGTACTTTCAACGACGGCATAGATGGTGAACGAGGCCGCCTGCCGAAGTTTACAAGCGCGTACGCCCTCGAACGTGCGCTTCAAGGCGCTGGAGTTCAGGAGCACGAACTGCAAGCCAAGCGAAACCGGAGGTTGGGCGAATGAATATCACTGTCCTTCTCGCGAAGTTGATTGAGGTTGAGCGATCCATCGGTGTGGAAAGCGAAACCATGCTCCGCAACAGATTGTATGAAGTAGAGGATTACGCTCTGCGAATGCAAAAGGAGATGGTAGAACATCTCCGTCAACAGTCTGGGCATTTCGTGCCAAACTTGCGTGCTTTAGGCGAGCCACTACACAGAGCCTCAGAATGAAATCAAAAAAGGCAGAGTCCTCATCGAACCCTGCCCCTTGACCTACGCCGTAACCGCCGCAGTCGATCCGGATTTTTAGAGATCATCGTGTAGCCGCCCACACGTGGTAGCTGTTCAAGAGGAACTGTCCGCCGAGAATCAGCAGCCACACCCAGAGAACAAAACGCAGCGGCCGCCGCGGGACGCG
>JBAUCP010000040.1:0-7877 GCA_049677625.1 Occallatibacter sp.
TGGCGCAATCGTCCAGCGCTACCGCGACACACTGCTCGGGCCCGACGGCTCACTCGAAACCTCCTCGGCCGATGGCGCAGCGCTCTATCGCATGCTTGTCGAACCGGCTAAAGCTCTCATCCCCGCCGGCTCCAACGTCGTCATCCTCAGCGACGGGGTCCTGAGCGAGCTCAACTTTGAGACCCTCGTCGTGCCCGGTCCCACTCCGCACTACTGGATCGAAGACGCCACCATCATCTCCGCGCCGTCTCTCTATATGCTGGCCGCAGCAAAACCCGATGGAGACGGCGGCCGCAAGCTGCTGTTGCTGGGCAACGCCGTGTCGACGGATCCCGACTATCCCGAGTTGCCCCAGGCGGCTATCGAGATGCGGAGCATCGAGAAACACTTCGCCACGGCGGACGAAGCGGTGTTTTCACGCCAGAAGGCCAATCCCGAGTCCTATCTCGACAGCAAGCTGCAGCAATACTCGTACATTCATTTCGTGGCCCACGGCGTAGCCAGCCTCACGGACCCGCTTGACTCAGCCATTATCCTTTCACCCACCTCGGATGCTGAAGACTCCTTCAAACTCTACGCGCGCGATATCATTCAGCATCCCATCCACGCGCGCCTGGTCACCATCTCCTCCTGCTACGGCGGCGGCACGCGCTCGTATGCGGGCGAAGGGTTGGTGGGATTGTCGTGGGCATTTCTCCGCGCCGGTGCGCATAATGTAATCGGCGCGCTCTGGGAGGTAAGCGACGACTCGACCCCCGAGCTGATGGACACGCTCTATCGCCGCCTGGAGGAAGGCTCGCCGCCCTCTCAGGCCCTGCGCCAGGCTAAGCTGGCCCTGCTTCACTCGCAAGGCAGCTTCCGCAATCCGTTTTACTGGGCGCCTTTTCAGATCTACACGGGGCTCTGAGCGTTCAATCTCCGCTTGTGCTTACCCAACATCCGTTCCGGCAAACAAAAACTCCCACGAGGCGTCCAGATACAGCCACTGCTGGGTGCTGAACCAACTCGTCTCTAGCCCCGGCACATGCAGCAGCGTATGCCCGCCCGTGCACATCAGCTCTGTGCCGTTCCACGCTAAAAACGTCCGCGACGCCAGCCCCACCTGCGCCGGATGGGCCACGCGCTTCAGGCAAACCGGGCACCGCTGCCGCTGATCGAGCAGCGCCCACCGCATGCCGCCCAGGCAGATCGCAAACGCAGAGACGATCTGGAGGTACTCGGCTGCGTGCCCGGTCCCGAACGAACGCCAGTAAGCCAGATCGACCGAGACGAAATACACAATCGGCAGCAGCAGCGCGATCTTCGCTCCCAGATAGAGCCAGCGCACGATCCGCCGCGGCCACGGCGGCTTGTGCGAGCTGGGGCTGTATTCGCCCAGTGAAACCGACGTAATCGCCGGCAGCGACAGCAACGCCAGAAAAAGCGCAAACCGGTACAAATCCCACGGCCCCGTGGTCGATTCGTCAATCGAGATTCCGTTCAGGGCAAGCTCCGAGTCGTCGCGTCCATCCACGGTGATGCGCACACGTCCCGCCCACATCTCCGCACGCCCCGCGGCCGTCAGGTGCGCCACCACGTTCCCTGCCGCATTCGCAGGAATCACCGCTTCCGGCTCCAGCAGCCACGCGTCCATGTGCCCCGGCAGCTTCCACGCGCGGCTTGACGCTACGCCAACAATGCGCGCCTCGCGTCCGCCCACGCGCAGCACCCTGCCGGCAATCTCCGGGTCGCCGCCGAACGCGCGCCTCCACGTCTCATCGCTTACAATCGCCGCCGGCATCCCGCCCGCTTCGCCATCCGGGCTCGTGAGCTGCACGGGAATGCCGAGCAGAGCAAATAGATTCGGCGTTGCATAAGCAATCCTCCATTCGCCTTTGAGCGCCTGCCCGTCGAGCACGTTCTCCCGGCTGACCCGGTAAAATGCAAAGCCGTCAAAGTACTGGTGCCCGCTGCCGCTCCAGACTCGATATTGCTCAAACGGAATCGCCGTATCTCTGCCTTTGCCGGCCTCCGCCTTCTGCATCAGGACCAGTCCCGTCCTGGCCGGATACCACAGCGGATTGGTAGCCGACCGCACCTCCGGCAGCAGATGGGCCAGCGCGCAACTCGCCGCCAGCACGGCAGCCAGCCCAAGCAGGCACTGTGCGGCCGACCCGTGCAGCGAGCCAACCCTCGCCCTCTCGCGCCACGCCTGGCGTCTCAGGCACCAGGCGTCCTGGAACGCGCCCAGGCAAAACGCCGTTACCTCGCCCTCGCATGTGCACGCCCTGCGCACGTGCCACATCTCCGCCTGCCACTCGCGCAGCCACTCCGCGCGCAACGCAGCCGGGGCCAGCAGAGCCGCTCCACATACCAGCATCCGATGGAACGCGCAAAACATCATTTCGGCGAGAGGCGTCATACTTGTTTCGCCTCCTCGGTTGGAATCAGCCGATCCAGCAGCGGATAGCGCTTGCGCGAGGCCTCCAGCGTCGACTTCCCTGCCGCGGTCAGCTTGTAATATTTGCGGGCTGGCCTCTGCTCGGCGTCGGCAATCGACTGCCGCTCCCAGTGCGAGCGGATCAGGTCATCGCGCTCCAGCCGCCGCATCGCCGGATAGACCGTCCCGCTGGGCAGCCCGGTCATCTCCATCAGGCTGAATCCATAGATGTATCCCGCGTTGATCGCCTGCAGGATCATCGCCGCCGTGTGCGACAGTTTGGGCTCCGCGGCCATGCGCGCATTGTAGCTATGTAGCAATCTACTTGACAAGTACAATGCAGAATGCTACATAGGATATGAAATGAAAACGGCCCATGCTTGAGTTGCAGAACCTCTTTAAAAGCTATCGCGGTATTCCCGCGGTCCAGGATGTCTCATTCAAGGTCGCGCCCGGCGAGATCGTCGGCTTCCTGGGCCCAAATGGCGCGGGCAAATCCACCACCGTGAAGATCATCACCGGCATGCTGCGCTCCAACGACGGTCGCGTACTCTTCGAGGGCCGCGACATTCGCGACGACATGGTCGCCTTCCGCGCCGCCTTTGGCTACGTGCCCGAGGATGCGCATCTTTACACGTATTTATCCGGGCTCGAATACCTGCAGCTCATCGGCCGGCTCCGCGGCCTTCCCGAGCGCGTGCTCGCAGCCAAGGCAATCGGCCTGCTGCGGCTGCTCCAGCTCGAGTCCTGGCAATACTCGCCCATCTCTTCTTACTCGAAAGGCATGCGCCAGCGCGTGCTCATCGCCGCAGCGCTGCTGCACGATCCCAAACTGCTCATCTTCGACGAACCGCTCTCCGGCCTCGATGTCGTTTCCGCCCGCCTGTTCAAAGACCTGCTCGAAATGCTCGCCGCGCAGGGCAAGGCAATTCTCTACATCTCGCACGTGCTTGAAGTCGTCGAGCAGATCTGCAATCGGGTCATCGTCATCGCCCGCGGCCGCGTTCTTGCCGACGCGCCGCCCTCCGACCTGACCCGCCTGATGAGCCTGCCCAATCTTGAAAGCGTCTTTGCGCAACTGGTCCAGCAGCAGGACACGGCTGCCATTGCCCACCAGATTGTCGAGGTGATGCGGATCAACCATGTCTGAAGCCTTCCAAAAACTTTTCACATTGTCCGAAACGCAGGTGCTCTCGTTGAACGAGCAGGCCGCGCTCGGCGAAGTGCACCCGCCGGAGCGCAGCCAGTTTTCACTGCTCGTCCGTCATTTTCTGGAGCGCTTCTTCAACCACGAAACCGCCTCGCCCGACGGCGACGCCAAGGCGCGACTGATTCTCATTGCCTTCGCCACCGGGCTGCCGGGATTCGTGGTCGCGCTCTATCTATGGCCCGACTACCATTCCTTTATTCCTTACTTGCGAAATCATCGTATCGTTTGGGTCCCTGGACCACCGCCGTATTGGGTTCAGGTGAACCAGCACTTTTTCTTTGTGATGTATTCCTTTGTTGTCCTGGGCATCGCGACCGTCTTTGAATGGGACCTGTTTTTCCCTGACCTGCTCGATCTGCTCGTGTTAAATACCTTGCCCGTTCCCGATCGCAGGCTCTTCCTTGCACGTGTGACCGCGATTGCGATTCTTGTTGCCGGCTTCCTGTTCGACGCTAACCTGCTGTCTACTGCAATCCTCCCCGGGTCCATCGACCCTCCCAACCTGACGCGCTTCCTCGCCGGCCACGTGTTGGCCGCATTCGGCGCCGGCCTCTTTGCTGCTGCCTCCGTGCTTGCCTTCGAGTCCGCGCTGCTCGGCCTCTTCGGCGAGCGGCTCTTCCGCAGGCTGTCTCTGCTGGTACAGGGGCTCTCCATCTCCGCGCTGCTCATGCTTCTGCTTCTTTTTCCCGTACTTTCCGGAGCCGTGCCCGCGTTGCTCCAGTCCGGAAGCCTCTACGCGCGCTGTTTTCCTCCATTCTGGTTCCTCGGCATCTACCAGCGGCTCCTGGAAGGACCCTCCGCCCTGCCCATCTACACGCAGCTTGCGCAAATCGGATGTGCAGCTACGCTTGCGGTCGCAGCGCTGGCGCTCATCGCTTATCCGCTCGCCTACCTGCGCCGGGTTCGTCAACTCGTCGAGGGCTCCGCTACGCGCAAAGCCCGCAGCCGGTTCGCGCGGGTCTTTCATCCGCTGCTTCATCTCCTTGTTGTGCGTTCTCCGGTGCGCCGCGCCGTGTTTCATTTCATCGGCCAGACTCTGCTCCGCGTCCCGCGCTACCGCGTCTATCTCGTTCTTTACTGCGGCGTCGGCCTCTCCGTGGTTACGGCCACTGTTCTGCGCTTCACTATCGTCCACAGCCAGGTCCACTTGGAAATCTCCGCCGACGGCCTGCGTTCCGCCATCGCCATCGTCGCTTTTTGGATCATCGCCGGCCTGCGCGCCGCCTTTGTCTCTCCCGGCAACCAGTACGGAAGCTGGGTCTTCCGCATCGTGCACGGCAATCCGCCAGACTTTGCGCACGCCCTCGACCGCCTGCAGGCCGCCAAACTCTGGGTCTTCGCCTGCGCACTCGTTATCACCCTGGCAGCGCTTTTCGCTTCGCGCGCCCTTGCTCCACCACAGCTTCTCGCCGCATCCGCAACCGCCGCGCAGGTCCTCGTTGCAGTCTCTCTTTGCCTGCTGCTCACGGATGCTTTCTTCCTTCATGTCACAATCGTGCCCTTCACAGGCGAGCCTGCACGCGAAGAAACCAACCTTGCCTTCACCCTGCTCAAGTACTTCACCTTCTTCCCCATCGTCATCTGGATCCCGCTCACCGCCGAGCCCTGGATCGAACAGAAGCCCTGGCATTTTGCCGCTGCCGCCATCGCCGTCATCGCCGCGCAAATCGCACTGCGTCTCGGTCACCGCGCCCACGTTGCCGCCCACTGCCGTCAATTCGCACTCGAAGAAGGCGAAGAGGACTTCCCCATGCGCCTCGGCCTGCGCTACTAGTATCGTGACCTGGTGATTTTGTAGTCGTACCCATGAATTTGGGTGCCCCAGGTCTCGCTTTTGAGACCTGAGAAGACGCAAATCTACGCGGTCGCGCTACTGGAGCCGCTTATCTCCACATCGCGCTTTGCGATAAAGTGAGATCAGACTAAGCCCGGCGCTCCGGGAGGTGAATCGATGCGCGTAATCGCTCTCATTGCCGGTGTCGTCTGTCTCTTCACCGTCCTTCTGGACGCATTCCAGACCATCATTCTCCCCCGCCGCGCCACCGGCCGGTTCCGCATCACCCGCATCTTTTACATCCTCACCTGGAAACCGTGGGTTTTCTTCACCCAGCGACTACACAGTCCGCGCAAACGGGAAACATCCTTCAGTTTCTACGGCCCACTCTCGCTCATTCTTCTGTTGATGGTTTGGGCAACGGGCATGGTCTTCGGTTTCGCGCTCATCTTTTACTCGCTGGACAGCCCGTTCAATGACGCGATGCAGAAGCCTGGCCTCCGCACCGATCTCTACGTGAGCGGCACCACCATCTTCACGCTCGGCCTGGGCGACGTGACGCCACAGAGCCCGGTAACCCGCGAGCTCCTCATCCTCGAATCGGGTACCGGCCTGGGCTTTCTGGCCATCGTCATGGGCTACTTCCCAGTCCTCTACGGCGCCTTCTCGCGCCGCGAGGTCAGCATCTCGCTGCTCGATGCACGCGCAGGCTCGCCGCCCACCGCCGCCGAGCTGATGCGCCGCCACTCCTACCAAGGCGCCGACCAGGCGCTTTCGCTGCTGCTCGTCGAGTGGGAGCGCTGGTCAGCCGAGCTGCTTGAGAGCCACATCTCCTACCCGCTGCTCTGCTACTTCCGTTCGCAGCACGGCAATCAGAGCTGGATCAGCGCGCTTACCGCCCTCCTCGACACATCCGCTCTGCTCATCGCCGGCGTGCGCGGCCATGAGGCCCGGCAGGCGCAACTCACATTCGCCATGGCCCGGCACGCCATGGTTGACCTGGCGCAGATCTTCTCGCTCAAGCCCGTCACCGATGCGCCGGACCGCCTGCCTGCCGAGCGCTACGAGCAGCTTTACAATCTCCTCTGCCAGAGCGGCGTAAAAGTCTGCCGCGACAACCAGTCCTATGACCGGCTGCGCGAGATGCGCACTCTCTACGAGGGCTACGCCGAAGCGCTCAGCCGATATCTCTGCATGCCGCTGCCGCCGTGGATGACCGACCGGCCGCATAAGGACAACTGGCTCACCGTGGCCCGCGTGCGCGCACAGGCGGAGGCGGACGCCCCTGCAACCGAGGCATTGCCACAGCCCGGCGAATTGCCCAAGGCCATCGCCACGCTCATCGATCATCACCACGATTTTTAGCGCACAGCGGCTGCGCAGGTCCGCTCGGCCGCCAGTTGACTCGCACGCCCTTTACTTCTGCGCAACCGGAACGCCCATCACGTCAGGACCAAGTTCCACCTGCGTGCGTATCAGGCTGTCTGCAACCATGCGCCCAAAGACCTTCTTCCCAGAGTCGTCCAGGTGTGTCCTGTCGAGCGCTGCCTTGCCATTCTCCGCGCGCTGGTCGGCGTGCCCAGTCGCATCGAACTCGTCTGCCTCGGCCTGCGTCATTTTGCTCAGCAGCACGTCAGAGAGCGCCAGCAGATCAATGAACGTCACGCCCTGCTGCTCCGCGACGCGGCGAGCCGCATTCGCATAAAGCTCGAGATCGCTGTTCGAAGGCTTGCCGTCGCGAAAGGTTCTCCGTGCCAGCGGAGAAAGAATTACCGGCGTCGCGCCAATCTTCTCCGCATCGTGAATGTAGCGCTCCAGATTCGCGGCGTAGGTCGTCTCCGGGTCCGTATGCCGCGCCGGGTCCGGCTTCTCGTCGTTATGCCCAAACTGGATGAGATAGTAGTCGCCGTGCTCGGCCAGCGCCCTGGCCCACGCGCCTTCGTCAATAAAGCTTTTCGTGCTGCGGCCGTTCAGCGCATCGTCAATGCAGGTTACGTTCGCAGTCAGATCCGCGCAAAAGCCGGGCCCCCATCCGCCCTCCGTAGCCACGGTCGAATCGCCCACCAGCACAATCTTCACCGGTGCGCCGTTCAAAATGCCCATCTCCTTCTCGCCTTCGGGCGGCAGCTTCGCCGTCGTCCGACGCACATAGCGCTTCAGCCGCGGCGCCGCCTTGCCCAGATCCGCGGCCACCATGCGTCCGAAGATGTAGCTCCCCTCCCAGTTCAAATGCGTCTTGTCGAAGATCGTCTTGCCGTCTGTGTCCTTCTTCGTAATTGCCAGCTTGTTGCCCTCGGCTTCACCCACCTTATCAAGATACGCAATGCTCTCGTCCTGCAATTCGATCAGCGGAACATGCATCTCTCGCGCCACGCCGCGCATTGCATCGCAATACTCCGTCAGGTCGGAGTGAATCTTGCCATCGCTGCCAAAGTACCTCCGCGTCAGCGGCGTCACCAGGACGGGCGCAATCC
>JBAUCP010000041.1:0-5393 GCA_049677625.1 Occallatibacter sp.
GAAATAAACAAAGAAATGAATTGTGAGAAATTTAAAGTGCCGCTTTAAATTTCTCATAACTAAATTTTTAATATTTACGCTTTGCCGATAACCTTGGCCAGTGTCGCGCCAATCTCCGCCGGCGAAACAACAACGTGAATGCCGGCCGCGGTCATGGCCTTCATTTTGTCGGCGGCGGTGCCCTGGCCGCCGGAGATAATGGCCCCGGCGTGGCCCATGCGCCGCCCCGGAGGCGCGGTTTGTCCAGCGATAAAGCCGACCACCGGCTTCCTCACCTTTTCCCTGACGAACTCCGCGTCAGCCTCCTCGGATGAGCCGCCGATCTCACCGATCATGATGATCGCATCGGTCTCCTGGTCGTCATTCAACAACCGCAGCGCGTCGATGTGCGTAGTGCCGATGATCGGGTCGCCGCCAATTCCAATCGCCGTGGATTGGCCGATGCCGCGCTGGGTCAACTGATGCACCGCTTCATAAGTGAGCGTGCCCGAGCGCGAGACGATGCCCACCGAGCCTTGCTTGTGGATGCGCCCCGGCATAATGCCGATCTTCGCCTTGCCCGGCGAGATCACGCCAGGGCAATTCGGTCCAATGAGCCGTGACTTCGAGTTCTTGAGCTTGGCCCACACCTTGACCATATCGAGCGTCGGAATTCCCTCCGTGATGCATACGATCAGCGGAATCCCCGCATCCTCCGCTTCGAGGATGGCGTCGGCCGCAAACGGCGGCGGAACGAAGATCATGGTTGCATTGGCGCCGGTTTCCTTCACCGCGTCGGCCACGGTGTTGAACACCGGCCAGCCTTCGTGTGTCGTTCCGCCCTTGCCCGGCGTAACGCCGCCAACCACTTTGGTGCCATATTCGGCGCAGCCCTTGGCGTGAAACGTGCCTTCTTTGCCCGTCAGCCCCTGAACAATGAGCCGCGTGTTGTTGTCTACCAGAACTGCCATCTTATGCTCCCACTCCCGCCGCTGCGGCTACAACCAGTTGCGCGGCTTCCTTCATCGTTGCGCCAACCTGGAAGTTCAGGCCAGACTCCTTCAGAATCTGGCGGCCTTCTTCAACGTTGGTACCCTCGAGGCGCAACACGATTGGTACCTTCACGTTCAGCTTCTTCGCCGCAGCTACGACTCCGGTGGCCAGCCGGTCCACACGCAGAATGCCGCCAAAGATGTTGATGAAGATGGCCTTCACATTCGCGTCGGAGAGCAGGATTTCGAAGGCATGCTCAATCTGTTCCTGGGTGGCGCCGCCGCCCACGTCCAGGAAGTTCGCAGGGCTGCCGCCGGCGTATTGAATAATGTCCATCGTCGCCATGGCCAGGCCCGCGCCGTTGACCATGCAGGCAATCGAGCCGTCGAGCTTGATGTAGTTGAGCGCGTATTTGCTGGCCTCCACTTCGAGCGGGTCTTCCTCGGCCACATCGCGCAGCGCCTTGATGTCCGCGTGGCGGAAGAGCGCATTGTCGTCGAAGGTGATCTTGGCGTCGAGCGCGAAGAGCTTATCGTCTTTCGTCGTGATGAAGGGATTGATCTCGACCAGCGAGGCGTCGGTATCCACAAAGGCCTTGTAGAGGCTCTGGAGGAAGGTCACGGCCTGGTTGATCTGCGTGGGCTTGAGGCCAAGCGCAAAGGCCAGCTTGCGCGCCTGCCACGCGCCGAAGCCGACTGCCGGGTCGATGCTCTCCTTGAAGATGGCTTCCGGTGTCTTTGCGGCCACCTCCTCGATCTCCATGCCGCCGGCCTGCGAAGCCATGAAAACCAGCTTGCCGGTGGCGCGGTCGAGCACGATGCCGAGATAAAGCTCGCGATCGATGGCCGCGGTCTCTTCGACCAGCAGCCGCTGCACCTTCTGGCCCTGCGGGCCGGTCTGGTGAGTGACCAACTGCATGCCGAGGATGTTCTTGACGTGCAGCTCCGCGTCTTCGCGGGTACGCGCCACCTTCACGCCGCCGCCTTTGCCGCGGCCGCCGGCGTGGATCTGCGCCTTCACCACCACGCCCTGCGCGCCTTCGGCAAACAGTTTGCGGGCCACCGCCGAGGCTTCTTCCGGCGTATTGGCCACTTCGCCCCTGGGAACGGCAACGCCGTACTTCGCCAGGATTTCCTTTGCCTGATACTCGTGAATTTTCATATTTTTTAGGAACCGCCCCGTCCGCTGTTCAGGGGAATTTCGGGGCCCGGTCCGCGGACTGCGGACCAGTGCGACCGTGGCAGCGGTACTCAAATACTAAATTGGCGGCCAAAGGGCGGGCAAACCGGCTGCACCCACAGGGGCGCGCCGTTACCATGAGTGGTATGGCCTCTTTGAAGGAATTGCTGAAGCCGATGGCCGAGGACGGCACGGCGCTCACCCGCGAGCAGGCTGCCCATGTGCTTGAAGAGATCCTCTCTGGCAGTGTGCCGGAAGTGGAGACGGCTGCGTTGCTGGCAGTGATGGCCACGCGCGGCGAGCAGGCTCCTGAGCTCGCCGGCTTTGTTGAGGTAATGCGCGCCCGCGTAACGCCGGTTCCGCTCACCGATGCGGAACGGAGCGAACTGGTCGATGTGGTGGGCACCGGCGGCGGCGGTCCATTGACCTTCAACATCTCTTCCGGCGCGGCGCTGGTGGCGGCTGCAGCCGGCGCAAAGGTGGCCAAGCACGGCAACCGCGCCGTCACTTCGCGGTGCGGCTCGGCAGACGTGCTGGAGGCACTGGGCGTGCCCATCGACCTCCAGCCGGATCTGGCCGCCGCCTGCCTGCGCGAAACCGGATTCATGTTTCTCTTCGCCCCGCACTATCACCCGGCCATGAAAGCCATGGGACCGCTGCGGCGCGCGCTCGGCTTCCGCACCATCTTCAACCTCTGCGGGCCGCTCACCAACCCGGCCGGCGCGCGCACCCAGGTCATCGGCGTGCTGGCGCCCAGCAAGGTGCTGCTTGTCGGGCGCACGCTGGCGGCGCTCGGAGCCAAGAGGGCCTTTGTAGTGCACGGAACGGATGGGATTGATGAGTTGACGACAACCGATACTTCGATTGTGGTGCGCGTCATGGAGTCGGAAACCGGGGAGGTATCGATGGGGCGCGGCGACGTGACGCCGGAGATGGCCGGCCTGCCGCGGGCCAGGCTGGAGGACTTTGCCGGCGGCGATGTGGAGACAAATACAGCGCTCCTTTATGAAGTGCTGACCGGCCAGCCGGGCGCGCGGCGCGACATTGTCCTGCTCAATGCAGCCGCAGCCCTGGTGGCCGCGGGACTGGCCAATGACCTCAAAGAAGGTGTCGCCATGGGTGCAGAGGCCATCGACTCAGGCCAGGCCGCAGCCACGCTGGCCAAGCTGCGCCAGTTCGGCGTGCGCTACGCAACCAAACATTAGCGCTTCCCGCCCTGCCAGGCCTTCACGAACTTCCAGTGAATATACACGGAGTGGTTGAGGTGCTGGAGCAGCCCCTCGCGGCCATCGAGAAATCCAAGCCGGAAGATGTAGTTGTAAACAAAGGTTGCGGCGGGGTTCGCGATCGCGTTCCACAGGAATGCAGGCAGCGAGCGGCTGTCGCGGCCTGAGCGCGTGAGCAGCTCCGCGCCGATCGAGCTGTAGCGGTTCATGTGCTCGATGTATTCATCGAGCGTGGGATAGCAGCGATGGATGAGAGGTCCCTTCAGTTGGCCCACGGGGCAGTCGGCCTTGATCGTCTCGTGCACCGGACGGTCTTCAAAGCGCGCCATGCCGCGGCGGAACAGCCGCAGCTTGGGATCGGGCCAGTAGCCGCCGTGCCGGAGCGGCCGGCCCAGGAAGTGGTTGAGCCGCGGAATCCGGTAAGCGCCAAACTCCGGAGTGCCGGCGAGCAGAACTTCGATCTCACTCGCCAGCTCGGAGCTTACGCTTTCGTCGGCATCGAGTGAGAGCACCCAGTCGCCGGTTGCGTGCGCGATGGCCGAGTTTTTCTGCCGCGCGAATCCCTTCCACGGCTCTTCGAAGAGCCGCGCCCCCGCGCCTTCCGCAATCTCCACGGTCGCATCGGTCGAGCCGGAGTCGAGGACGACGATCTCGTTGGCAAAGCGCACGCTGGCCAGCGTACGCGGCAGGTTCGCCGCCTCGTTCAGCGTCACAATGGCCACGGTGAGCGTGCAGGGCATCGAGGCAAGGATAAACCGGCCGGCCGGGTGTCAGGTTGGACGAATCTTGCCGGTTGAGATAGGTGGTTTCCCACCCTTTCGTCAGAAAAACGAAACGCAGGTTCCCTTCGACTTCGCTCAGGGCAGACTTTCGACTCTCCGCCTTGGCGGACCGAGGCGACCTTCGCTCAGATTGACAGAAAGGGTAGGGCACGGGCGTCGGCGCAAAGCGCGGGTGTATCGAAACATTCTGCCGCTGTCGTTCCAGAATATGTCGCTGCGCCCCAGGGGCCAATCCTCCCGGAGGGAGGAAACGAAAATAGCCCAGCGTGGAGTGCGCCGCGCTCGCCGCGGCGAACGGAATGCTGGGTCAGCCGCCGCCAAAATTCCAGTCCGTCCCGGAGGGACGGAACGAATCGCGGTCCATCCCGGAACGCTGAAAGCCCGGCAATCAGCTCTTCGCCGCCGCTTCCACCTCGGCCCACTCCTCCGCGCTCAGCTTCACCTGCGCCGCAGCGACATTCTCTTCAAGATGCGCAATCTTCGCCGTGCCCGGAATCGGCAGCATCACCGGCGAGCGCTCGAGCAGCCATGCCAGCGAGAGCTGCGGCACTGAGACCGAGTGCCGCGCGGCAAGGGCCGCCAGCGATTGCGCCCCAGGCTGCTCGGCCTTGAGCAGCTTTCCGCCGGCCATCGGGTACCACGGCAGAAAGCCGATGCCGCGCCGCTCGCAGTAGTTCAGCGTCTCCTCGTGCTTCCGTTCCGCCAGGCTGTACTTATTCTGGATGGTCGCAATCGGCACAATCTTTTCGGCGTCTTCGATCTCTGCCGGCGTCACCTCGCTCAATCCAATGTGGCGAATCTTGCCCTGCTCCTGCATCCGCCTGAGCGCGCCCAGAGATTCTTCCAGCGGCGTGCGCGGATCGATGCGATGCAACTGGTAGAGATCGATGCGCTCCAGCTTGAGCCGGCGCAAGCTCATCTCCACGCACTGGATCAGGTAGCCGGCGCGGCCCACATACTCAGTCTTCGCCGGGCCCTGGCGCGTGATGCCGCCCTTGGTGGCGATGACCACGCCGGCCGGGTACGGCGCCAGCGCCTCGCCGATCAGCCGTTCGGCAATCTCCGGCCCGTAGGCGTCGGCGGTGTCGATGAGCGTAACGCCCAGCTCGACCGCGCGGCGCAGCACGCGGCGCATCGCTTCAGGGTCGGCCGGCTCGCCCCACGCCCCATCGCCCACCAGGCGCATGGTTCCGTAGCCAAGGCGATGAACGGGCAGGTCGCCGCCGATCTCAAA
>JBAUCP010000042.1:0-6826 GCA_049677625.1 Occallatibacter sp.
GTGGAAGAGTTGGAGCAGTTGCTCCAGGCAGAGCGCGGCAATGACGATGAAGCTCTGGCCCAACAGTTGTCCAGCCTGGAACTGACTGAACGGTTGAGCGAAACTAAGCTCTCAACCTGGACCGCCCGTTTGCGCGGTGAAAAGTCCCGGCGCGCGCTGGCCGGTCTGGCCGATATGTCAGCGTTTCTGGATCTTCCTTCAGCAGAAGTCCGTGCCGATCCGCCGCCTTCCCCGGCTGAGCAGCGGCGGATAATCGCAATGGCCGGCGGCTATCTGAACAAATCAATTCCCATGTTGCCGGATTTCTTTGCCCGGCGGACCGCGACGCTCTACTCGGAAGGGGCGAAGCTGGATGTCGCGAATGAGAGAGTCGAGTTTGAGACACTGCACCTCCTCGATCGCTCCAATGCCACCGTGCTCTACCGCAAGGACCGGGAGGTTGTGGATGCGGGGGCGGAGAAAACCGGAAAGCAGAAACCGGAAGATCCGAATTTAACCACCTATGGCACATTCGGTCCGGCGCTCGGCTTGATGAGCGACATCCTGGCCGCACCGGATGGGATGACCTGGAGCCGCTGGGAACAGGGCGCGAGCGGGCTTGACGCAGTATTTCGCTATAGGATTCCACTGGAAAAGTCGCGCTATCGAATCCTGGGCTGCTGTCTTCCTGACGGCGACGGTACAGAGGGTTTTGCCGTGCTGGCCGGGTATCACGGAGAGATGAAGATCGATCCCGCCAGCGGCGCCATCCTGCGCCTGGAAGTGCAGGCAGACGTGAAAGGGTTTCTGCCCATTCTTCGATCCGGGTTCATCGTTGCCTATGGCCCCGTGCAGATAGGAGGGAACACCTACATCTGCCCTGTCAAAAGCGTCTCAGTCATGACCATGCGTTCCGTGAGACTTCTTTCGGAATGGGAACAAGGTTTCAGAACCTATGGGCCCTACGGGACGGCGCTGAGCGACTTTACCTTTGGCGAATATCATATGTTTCGCTCGTCATCGCGCATCCTGCCGCCGAATCCTCATCCACCCGAGAATTAACCTCTGCACCGTGGGAACCTCAACTCTCCATCTCCCACAGTCTGCCCCGTGCCCCATCCTGTCGACTTTCTTCTGTCTACAGGGTGGGAAACCACCAACCCAATGCAAAGCGGCGCCATCATCCCAGGCGGGCGCCTGCCCAAGTTGCGTTTCGTTTGGCCGCACAGGACCTGAAAGCGGATTCAGGTAAATTCACTTGACAATGCCCCTGGGCGCCTGTAGCTTTCGCGGCCTACAGTTGAGTGTTGGATCAGCTCTGGCGAAAGGTGAAGAAAGATGAACGACCTCGTGGTTGCTGCGCAGATTGCTAATGGCGGTGGCAATGGCCTTACCGCCTCGTACTCGTCCGATGCTTACAATTGGTGCCTCACCAGCATCCCGCAGTCCAGCCAGGCTACTCCCGCCCTGGGTGTATTGAATGGCAACCTGTGGACTGCTTTCCGCGGCAACAGCGATACGAAGATCTATGCTGCCAGCCTGTCCGATTGGGGAGGGAACAAATTTACCAGCCAGTCAAGTCAAGTCGCTCCCGCAATCGCCTCGTTTGGGGGCAAGCTCTGGATTGCCTACATCGGCGAGTCATCCAGCCAGGTCGAAGTGATCTCCTCCTCCGACGGCACCAACTGGTCGGCGAGCACCGTCACCGGACAATCCAGCAAAGTCGCTCCGGCCATCGCCGCAATCGAGAGCGTTCTCTGGATCGCCTTCATCGGCGAGTCAAGCAATCAAGTCGAAGTCATCTCCTCCGTCGACGGTACACACTGGTCGAAATCGACCCAGACAGGGCAATCGAGCAATGTTTCCCCCGCCATCGCCACCTACATCGACACGCTCTATATTGCCTACATCGGCGCGGCATCCGGTAATGTCGAAGTGATTTCCTCCTCCGACGGCACGAACTGGTCGGGGAAAACTCTTACAGGACAATCCAGCAAAGTTGCCCCGGCCCTGACCGCATACTTGAACACGCTCTATCTTGCCTACGTCGGCGAGGGGTCCGGTCAAGTCGAAGTCATCACCTCCATCAACGGCACGAACTGGTCGGACAAGAACGTGACCGGCCAGTCGAGCCAGATTGCGCCCTCCCTTGCCATGATTCCCGCATGCACTCCGCCTAGTGGACTCGGCGGCTTTAGCCAATATGTTTTTTCGTGTCCCACAGAGAGCAGCGATCCATCCGCTCCCATGACTCCTCTGCTCGATCTTGTGGTGGAAATCAAGATTACTGATCAGATCGTTGTCAGTTCGACGAGCGGGCTCGAGAACGGGGTCACCACTCCCCAGCCGATCGGCTTCCAGATCAACGGGTTCTCGCAAAAAGGAGACTCGACCATCTGCTGGCAGCAGTACGGCTTTCAGATGAATCCCGGCAACAATCAATTGACGTCATTTGCCGAGAACTGGCCAGTGGCTCTTAACACCAACTCCAAGGCCCCGAACGTGTTCAATCTCAGTTCCGCTAACAACGTCCTCTTGCCCAATGATTTCACCATCCCGACTGGGTGGACCATTCGCTTCACGTTTCAATACCAGGGCAACTTAATTTCCGGATTCGATTGCTCAGTGAAAGATGGCTCGGGAGCGAGTTTGGGTAACTTGAACATTGGTCTGATAGGGCAGCCGTTGGCGGCAGGCGGCACCATTGGATCGAGTGACCTGGCTGAATTGGTTGCTTTCCAGGTGGTCCTGGTCGCCTGGGCGAACTCGCAAGGTGCAACTCTGACCTCCGGCGCGGGGACAATCACCTGCTCGTCGTCTACGGTTATGACGCCCGGCATTCCATGGCCGCAGGACTCCGACGGTGACAACGGCACGGCTGAAGAGGCCAACAGCAGCTATGGCCTGGTACCCGCCCAGTCGAGTAACTCCATCGCACAGTTGTTTGGGACTAAGTGACGGAGGCGGCGGGCGCGTCGCCCACGTCTAGTCCGCCGCGGCGGAAGATGTGGGAACCTCAACCCTCCATCTCCCACAGCTGCCCCGTGCCCCATCCTGTCGACTTTTTTCTGGCGAAAGGGTGGGAGACAGCGACGCCACGGAAGTTCAGAAACATTGGATCGCATCCGAGAAGCCGACTTGAGGAGTAATCGGTGTCGGTGAGTGGCTTGGCGATTTTGTCGCTCGCGAAAGCGACTTCACTCACTGGAAACGAGCTTGCAGGGACCTGAACGTCAAGACTAAGTTGAAGTGAGGTGGACTGCAAAGATCGTGCTTTTCCCAATTTCCAGAAACTTCGGCCGATCAAAGGCTGGCAACCTATGATAGAGTGACTGCGAACCGGCAGACAGAGTGGAATCCCAGTTCAGTCGTTTTCAGTCCGTGACAGGCGGTGAGCATGAGGATCACATTGACTTTCCAGGGCATCGGATCCGGTAGCGTCACACCTACCGGAGCTACAAAGGCCGAGTCGTTCTCGAATTCGGCATTTACTTTCTCCTTCACAACCGACACCACGCTGATCACCCAGTCGGGAGCCGTCTTCAACACACCGTTCGTTACCGGCGGGAGCGTAAGCATCGGCGGTAAGTCGGGGACCTTCTCCGTTCCCGTATCCGCGCAGGTCAATTCCCCGTGGGTAAACTTCAGCGTGGAGTTGACCCCTTCCAGCAGCACTGGGGTAGTCGGCGGGTACAGTGCGTCGTTGGCCGGCTATAATCCGCAGGCGGCAATCGGGCCGTTGGCACTGAGCTCACCTGACGTGAATGTCATCCCTCGCAGCGTTCCGACCAGCTTTGGGAGCTTTATTCTGACGGGTGTAAGCAGCGAGACATTCACCATCGCCGGTGCGCACTACTTCATCAAGAGCAAACTGAACGGAGATGTCATCGATATACTTGGCGCCTCCACCGCACCGGGAGCCGGCCTCGATTCATATCCGCAAAAGACCACGGGGACCGACAATCAACTTTGGGAGTTCGTCTCCGATCCTGCCGGCTCGGGCTACTATTTCATCAAGAGTCAGCTCAACGGCAACGTGATCGACATTGAGGGCGCCTCTACGAAACCCGACACGCTCCTCGACGCATATCCGCAGAAGACCACGGGGACCGACAACCAGCTTTGGGAGTTCGTCTCCGATCCCGCCGGCTCTGGCTACTGCTTCATCAAGAGCCAGCTCAACGGCAATGTCGTCGATATCCAGGGTGCTTCCACCAACCCCGGAACTCCGCTCGACGCTTATCCCTGGAAGCTCAATGGGTACGACAACCAGCTCTGGACCGTGGTCGGCGGTAGTTTTCCTTCGGTGGTTCAGACGGTGTCCCAGCGGTCCGGAGGCGACTCCGGTTACTTCAATTACATTCAGGCAAACGGATCCAGTTGCGCTACGCTCACCGGCGTCAAAGCAACAATCTACTTTACGCAAGACCTGGTATGGGAGTCATCAAACCCATCCACTCACCCTGGATTTTCAATCCAATTGAACGCCGAAACAAACAGCAATCAACCGTTGGATTGGCTGCAATTCATTGTGCACATGGGGGATGATCAGGGTCTCTGGCCCTGGATCAATATTTGGGCGCCCGCGGCTCCAGGAGAATCCGGAGATCCAACAGCTCTTTGGATTCAGAGTGTGGCTAACCCTCTGGTGAACCTTCCTCAGGCGGGACGCATTCCGGCTGGGTATTCCATCATTATCGCTTTGCAGAATGATAGTGAGAACAGGGTTACCGGCGCCAGCTGGCAAGCTCTCGACAGCTCAGGCAACTCGATCGGCTCTGTTTCTTACGCTTTGTCGACTTCCGCCGGGGGCGGAGTCCCGCCTGCCGACCTGTGCCCGATAGCCTCCTTCCAGGTGACGTTCGGAGGCGCATTGGACGGCGCCTACGCGACCTTTTCATCGGGAGCAGGCGTGGTCATTATGGAGGCCAACCAGGCCATGAACGTAGATGCCTCGTGGCCGTCCTGTATCGGGTTCACTGGCGGGACGGCTGAGAGTTCAAACATCGGCTATGGTGCGCTGGAATCGAGACCGAGCAAGATGTTTGAACAAGCCTTTGGCGTCGTGCCTGACACTGGACAAGTGCGGCAGATGAATATGAAGGGCCGAAAACTCCCTATTCGCCCGTGACGGTATTGGTAAATCAATACAGGGTGACTCCAGGGGCGACCGGACCGCGGCCCAAAATAAAGAGTGCGGCTGTGAAACCGCGAAGAAGAATTCTCCGTTCAAAACAAAGCGCTTAAATTGCTTCCAGCACCTCAAGAAACCGCGCCAGCCACTTCGGATGCGCCGTCCACGCCGGTCCGGTAACCAGGTTGCCATCCACCACAGCATCGGAAAAATCGACCGGCACAAACGTTCCGCCCGCCAGTTCCACCTCCGGTGCGCACGCCGGATACGCATTGAGCCTGCGCCCCCTGAGCACACCCGCCGCGGCCAGCAACTGCGGCCCATGGCACAGCGCAGCAATCGGTTTGTTTTCAGCGGCAAAGTACCGGATTATGTCCAGCACCTTCGGGTTCAGCCGCAGATACTCAGGCGCGCGTCCGCCGGGAATCACCAGCCCGTCATACTGCGCCGGGTCCACGTCGTCGAAGGTCGCATTCAGCGTAAAGTTATGCCCGCGTTTTTCGGTATACGTCTGGTCGCCCTCAAAGTCGTGGATCGCCGTCCGCACCGTGTCGCCCTTCTTCTTGCCGGGGCAGACCGCATCCACCGTGTGGCCCACCATCTGCAGCGCCTGAAACGGAACCATAATCTCGTAGTCCTCGACAAAATCGCCGGCCAGCAGCAACAGCTTCGCGGATTTCATGCGCATTTCCTCCGCCACCAAGTTTGCCACAGCTCCGCAATCTGCTGCTGTCCACACGCTGAATACGGCCGCGGAACCCGCGCCTCGAACACTGCGTATACTGCGGGGAAAGCAATGGGAGGTGGTAAGCGTGAGCATAGGTGTCTTGTGGATGTGGCTGATCAACGCATGGATTCTCGGCGAAGTCGTGATCGCCTTCGCCACCCGCACCCGCAGCAGCCAGGGAAAAGTGCAGGACCGCGGAACCCTGATCATGATCTGGGTGGTGATCGTGGCCAGCTTCATGGGAAGCGGTTATGCCGACGGCATTAGCGCCGCCGACATGCCCTTCAGCCACTCCGGGCTGCGTCTCGCGGCTCTTGGCCTGCTCATTGCGGGGCTTCTGGTCCGCATCGTCGCCATCTTCACGCTGGGCCGGTCCTTCAGCGCTAACGTGGCCATCCGCACATCGCAAACCGTGCAGAGGACCGGCCTCTACCGCATCGTGCGGCACCCCTCCTACCTGGGCATGGAAATGATCTTTCTCGCCGCCGGACTGCACAGCCACAACTGGGCCAGCCTGGCCATCGTCTTCATCCCGCCCACGCTCGCCATCCTCTACCGCATTCATGTTGAAGAAGCCGCGCTGCTCGGCGCCTTCGGCTCCGGCTATGGCGACTATATGAAGACCACCAAGCGCCTGCTCCCCGGCGTGTACTGAGCGCGATACGCTCTTGCTGATTCACTCCGCCACGCACCGTAAAATTGAACCATGGCAGCGACCGGCCCCGAAAATCTCCCGAGTCTGAAGGCTCTGAACGCGGCCATCGTCAACTGCAATCTCTGCCCGCGCCTGCGCACCCATTGCACTGAGGTAGCGCGCGTCCGCCGCCGCTCCTACGCCGGCTGGGAGTACTGGGGCCGCCCGGTTCCCTCCTTCGGCGATCCAGGCGCACGCGTCCTCGCGCTCGGCCTCGCACCCGGCGCCCACGGCTCCAACCGCACCGGCCGTCCCTTCACCGGCGACGGCTCGGGCAATTTTCTCTTCCCCG
>JBAUCP010000043.1:0-15963 GCA_049677625.1 Occallatibacter sp.
TGCCCGTCTGTGGCTCCGCGGATCAACTGGGCCGTCACACGAATCCTGCTGCCTTCCTGGATGACCGACCCTTCCAGTACCGCATCCACGTCCAGAGCCTTTGCGATTTCAGGCACAGATTCCTGCAGATTTCTGAAACGCATTACGGACGTATACGAGATCACGCGGAGTTCGTGGATACCCGAAAGGCGTTCGATAAGGGAGTCAGTGATTCCGTCCGCCAGGTACTCCTCTGCTGGATCCCTTGACAGGTTCCGAAAGGGCAACACCGCAACCGACCGAATGCCGGGGGAACACCTTTAGTGGCGCGATGCCGGACAGCGAGCCACGCGGCAGCCGTCAGGTAGAGGCCAACAAAGGCGCCCAGCGCAAACCAAAGGACCGCCCTCCACTTTCGCCGTGATGTTCGCTGGCCCTGCAGTATGGAAGGTGCTTCTATCTCTGGCTTTGATTCGGACTGGCCCCCGAGCAAACGGCGGCTCGCAATCCACGCGTCAAGTTCATCTTTCAGTGCATAGACAGAGCCGCGTTTATCGTGCTGATGCCTATGAACCGGCATCCTTTCCCGCTTTTCACACCTTTGCACCGTCGTGACGTCGCGGATCAGATAGGCCGCAATCTCCTTCCACAAATCGAGCCGCCTGTCGGTCCCCATTGGCGCCGGTGGGATTTCAAACAAAGGCTCGCCCATAGCTGTCTCTCAGGAGCTTCCAGCGTGTCACGCGAGAAGTGACCTGATTGTAATCCCGGCCGACAGGACGGCAAAAGACGGCATTTGACGGCAAATGCACCTTCCGTCTGTTGCTGTTTGACTTAGGCGTGCCGATTGCCGGAATGTTACTACAATTCAGGGACGAAGTCGCCGATATTTCGAATCGACTCGTTCGGCGATTGCCGAGTCAGAGGCCTGAGTTTTAATCCGATGACACTGGTACAGGTTTTGACGGGCAGTCCAAGCGCAAATTCACAAACTCGCGCGCTTTTTCCCACATTTGGATGCGCACCGCTCAATGGTTTTGCGAGCTATAGCTGAGAGATGATTTCTTGCTGTCGTCCTTTGCATTCATCCCTGGATCTGCTGCCCGAAAGTTTGAGCCCACCTTGAGCAGAACCGGCGCCGAAGCATGCATTGTAGGTGAATTTGACTCGACCAGCCCCACCACATAAATCGGTTGGGTCACCGGCTTGGCCCAGTCTTCAGCCTTGAGCGTGAATGTCCGGCTCGATTGCGCTTCGGTTACCAGCACGCCATTAAGCCCGACGTTCACCACGCGCACGCCGGGAGGAAGATTCTCAACCGAGCAGGGAATACGCCCCTGGAAGCCGTTGCGCCGCTCAACATGAAGCGTAACGGTCACCTCTTTCCCCGGTTCAAGAGCAACCTCCTTCTCTTCGGTTGTCACTTTCACATCGGGCGACGGGGAAATCGATGCGAGTTGCATGGACTGATCTGCTTCCGCATCCTGGTTTGCTTCGCGGATCAATTCGTGGCCGTTGACGACGGCATGACCTACGAATTTGATGGGCGCAGGTTGAGTATCGAGCGGCGCGTCTGGCGCTGCGGACAAGACGAGAACGGTCGATATTTGGCCAGGAAGTATCGTGGCTGGGTTCGCGGAGACCCCTTTAGGGAGACCATCCACCAAGATCTCGATGGGGCCATCGAACCCGCGGATTGAATCCACTGAGACAGTCACGGGAACCGAACCGCCGCGGGGAATATTAGGATTTTCGGGTTCGGCCTGAAGCTCAAAGTCAGGAACTTCGTCACGCATGGTCAGCCGATACGCGAAGTCCGGGCCTTCTATCGCGCGCACGTCTTTCAGATGGAGAAAGTAATCGCCGTCCGCCGGCGCAACAAAATCGAGCTTCGAATCCGCACCATAGCCCGGACCGCCATCGTCATTGCGCCAGTCCAGGTGAAACACCGGCAAGCCGTTCGAAGGGAAGTCTGCATCCGGAGGAAGAATCTGCGCCTTATAGACAGGTGTATTCACTGCGTGCACATCTGGCGAGGTACCCATGTACGCGATACGAAGCCCACCCATACCTTTCAGATTGGTATCCGCGTCCGGTTGATCGGGAATGAAATCGATGCGGTTCAGTTCATCGCCCACCATCACATAGTCTTCCTCACGCAGGCTCGCAGTGGAGATAAGTCGGATGCCGGTTGTTCTCGAATCTCTATCGGACAGCGTTGTCGTGGTCTCGTTCAGGCAGCGAATTGTTGCCCGAGGTATTGAATTCCCCTGCCCGTCCAGCACCTCAATCAGTGAGTCCAACGGCGAACCCAATCTCGCCGCGGCAACATCAATGTTCAGCCTCTCGCCCTTGCGCGCGTGGAAACGGAAATAGTCTTCGTCCGGTGTCCCATCCCGCTTTTCCCCGCCGTCGATGTGGCCGTTGATGGTCACTGGAAGTGAAACCGTCTGGGCCTGGGCGATGGTGTCGTTGGGCTCCTGTTCGTTGATTTCGGGTTCATTGCCGACAGCAAGCTTGACCTCGTTGATAGGACGTATTGCACCGCCCACATCTTCAAGAGATATCGTTCTCCAGCCTTCGGCTTTCGCCGGCGCTGCCACGCTCACATGGTCAACTCCGCCCAGGTTCACTCCTCGAATGGAAACCTGCGAAGCCTTCCCCGCGGGTATTCCCAGTGGAAAGACGTCCGTTATGTAAGGCAAATCGCCCGCGTCCATGCGATAAAAATAGTCGGCTCCCCCGCCAAGATCGCGATCGGTGATCGATACCACGTACCGCCCGGCCTGAGGCAGCTTGAAATTCAATTCAGCGTCACGCATGTTCGCATCCTGACCCGACGTTGCCAAAACCTGCCCTGTGCTATCGCTCAGAACAATCATGGCCGCAAGCTTCGAACCAAGCACCGAGGCCTGCACCCTGAAGACAATATCCTCTCCGGCCTTCCCATCAAATTGGTAGCTATCCTTCGCGCCATTGGTGGCGATGGCGCCAATCAAAGTCGCCGGCAACACGACCTCTTGTGCGGCCGTGCCAAGATCCATCGCGGTCTGTTCCCGCTGCTTGATTTCCGGAAGCGTGCCAACGGCAAATACAACCATGTTCGATGTTCCCTGCGGCGTCTTCACGCGAAAGCGGTGGATCCCCGGCTGAGTATCGGGACTGGACACAATCTCAAGTTTTGCTGTCTGCTTCTCGCCCAGAGGAACCTGTGCTTCAAGGTCCTCTCCCGCGCGCGGCGCCGTAATCTTCTCCGGCACATCGGTTATCTCAGTCAGCTTGCCGCTTAGTCCGG
Source organism: Occallatibacter sp. (assembly GCA_049677625.1). GTDB lineage: Bacteria > Acidobacteriota > Terriglobia > Terriglobales > Acidobacteriaceae > Telmatobacter. Next base: position 3,275 of record JBAUCP010000043.1, read on the forward strand.
GCGCGTCAAACAGCACGCCAGTTGCATCGGAGAGGCTTCGTCCTTCGATGATGAAAGTGACCGTACTCCCTCGCTTCATTCCCGCAGGTGAAATCTTCACCACGCTAGGAGGGATCAAAGGCTCTTTGGCGCGCAAGGGTATACAAAACGCAAGCCCGAGCGTCATTACTGGTACAAAGAGCAGAGCTTTCGTTGTCATAGAACCTCCCGCATTGCGTAGACGCACGGGCTCACATTTGCCTGGGACACAGCTCATGTGCGCGCCTTCCTGTTCGAGATGCGTTCGAAGCGCATCATTGGCTGGCCGCTTCGCGCTCTTTGTTTGCTTGCACAGGTTCTTGAGCATCGAACACCTGCACCATGCCTCTTGCCTCCTTGTAGCTCCGCGCATCGTAGAGGCTGAGCGTGCCGTTGTAGCGTCCCGCGGCAAGCCATCTGCCGTCGGGGCTCATTGCCAATGCTTCTACCCAGTCGGGTTGTCGATCGATGACACCCAACAGGTCGAGCTTGCTGTCGCGGAATCGAATCGACCCATCTGATGACGCTGTCACAATCGTTTTTCCGTCGGGCGACCAGACCAACGCGAGCAGACTGTCCTCGTCCGCGATTAAGGACTGAGCAAGGTGGCCATCCGCATCCCCCAGGTCCCAGATATAGATGGTTTTGTCGTAACCGACGGCGGCCACCCGATCGCCCGTCGGGGAATACGCAACGCTTGTCAGACCGTCAGCGGCATCGCTTAGCGTGTAGAGGCGTTTCCCGGTTGCAACATCCCAGATCTTCACGGTTCGATCTTGAGAAGCCGAGGCCAATCGTTTTCCGTCGGGATTGAAGGCGACGCCAAACACTGCATCAATATGATCCTGGAGATTATGCAGTTCCTTGCCTGTCGATGCGTCCCACAGTTTCACCATCCTGTCGTAACTTCCCGAGGCGATGACCTTTCCGTCAGGACTCCAGGCGACAGAGTAGATGCAATCCTTGTGACCTTGCAGAGTCTTTAGCAGCTGATGCGATTGAAGATCCCAAATCTTGATTTCCCCTTCGCTCTGTGGCGCTCCGCCCGCCGCGGCGATCATTTTTCCGTCGGGGCTGAAAGCGATCGAGCGCACGTAGTCGGCGTGTCCGGCAAGCGTGCCAAGCACCTTGCCCGAATTTGGATCGACAAGGCGAACCTCTCGATACCCACCCACCGCAAGCACGCTTCCGTCCGGCGAGAATCGCAGAGACGCAATCGGGGACACGACCTGAACCTCGGGTCGAAATTCAGGCGTTGTTGGAGTGGGGACGGACTGCACAGTCTCGTTGGACGCAGGGGCGGTCGCGCCCGCATTGATCCATGCCTTGATCTTCGCAATATCGGCGTCCGAAAGAGGATCACCCTCGAGGGGCATTTGCGGAGAGATATTGCCTTCGAGCATTTCAATCATTCGGCTCGATGCAGCGTCGCTCGGAACGACCACCTGCCCGTGCCTCCCGCCCTTCATCAGGTCCGCGTAGCTTTCGAGAGCCAGTCCACTTTTGTGCATGCTGCTCGAGTGACAGGGCAGGCAGTTCTTTTGCAAGATCGGGGCAACGTCTGTAGCAAATTCAGGTGAAGATGCAGCCATCACGCGCAGCTCCGGCACGCCACCGAGTCTTGCAAGCACGGCTCCGCTCGCGACTAACCCGCAAGCGATTACTGACCCGATGCGCATGCTAACCACGCGAGATGTGAGTGAGGAGCCCGGCATATACAAATCAGATTTCCAAGAGCCTTAACGCGCGGCGTCCGTTTGAACCAGACAAACGCTCCTATTCCAAAGCCTGGGTGATGTCAGTGGTCGAACATGAACTCTTCGCCAGTCAACAAAGCCCAGGACATATCCAGGAGTGCTGCCCGGCGCGAATCGTCCACTCCGGCAATTGTCTCGGCCTCCGCCGAAGCGATTTCATGCAGCATCACCGAACGCTCGTCATCCGTAGGCTGGCGGCTCAACGAAGCGAGAAACAGGTAATCCACAATCTGTTCGTCAGAGAATCCAAGGCGGATCAGCATATCGATCGAATTGTCCGGAGCCCGCAACTTGTTATTCAATGTTTCACCATTGATGATGTGGAGCGCCTGCGTAATGGTGGGCACTGAGGTGCGTTCACTCTCCCGTGTCTGTTGCCGCACCGGCCGGCCGAATGCGGTGAGAAAGTATGACTTGACCGCAGTATCGGGTAACTCCATGGCCCTCATGCCAGTGGGGTAGCCGTCGAACTTCTCAGGAACCTGTGTCACTTGCGAATAGGCATCGAGAAGCACTTCTGCCGGAAGGCGCCGGATGACAAAGTGGGAACCGTACTTTTCGTCGTCGGCGTTTTCTTTGAGGGGCCTCGACGAGGTTTGGTAGGTGGCCGATTGCATGATAGTCCGTATCAGGTGGTCGACGTCGTAATTGTGTGCGACGAAGTCCTTCACCAAGGCATTCAGCAATTCGTCGTTGGTCGCCGGATTCGTATCGCGCAGATCGTCAACCGGCTCAATCAGTCCCCGACCCATAAAATTCCGCCAGATACGATTCACGATATTGCGCGCGAAGAATGGATTCTCAGGCGACGTCAACCACTTGGCAAAATATTGGCGCGTATCCCCTGGAATCTCGCTGGAAAGCGCCGCGCCATCCAGCGGCTTTGGCGGCAGAGGGATCATCAGGCGGTCGTCCATGAACTCACCCGTTGGTGCAGAGTAAACGGTCACATCATTGAACAGCGGACCGACTCCGGGACGAAAACCGGAAGGTGCAAATGTCTTCAACCGCACACGGGCGAAAAGGTTGGCCATCCCGTAGTAGTCCTTCTGTGTCCATTTCGCGAGAGGATGGTTGTGGCAATGAGCACAGCTGATGTTAATGCCGAGAAACGCCTGCGCCATGTTTTCCGATGTATCCAGTGGATCGCGATGAATCACCCAGTAGTTGGCAGCACCGTTTTTGAGCGTATTGCCGCTGGCGGTAATAATCTCCGTGGCGAATTCATTCCAGGGTTTGTCTGTAGCCACGCTCTCACGAATCCACTTGTAATAACTCCACATCTCTTCGTTGGAAAGGTGGTTGCTTGAGACCAACATCAAATCGGACCATTTGTAGGCCCAATAGTCCACAAATTCAGGCCGCTTGATCAGTTCGTCGATCAGTCGATTTCGCTTGTCAGCCGAAGGGTCCTTGAGAAATCTCTCCGTCTCTGAGGGGCTGGGCAGAATGCCCGCCGCATCCAGATATGCCCGGCGTATAAACACCGCGTCACTTGCCTGCGGCGATGGTGGAATGTGCAGGATCTGCAGATGATTCAGAATCGCGTCATCGATGTAGTTGTGGCGAGCGGCCTTGCTGAATACTGCGTTATCGAGCTTGATGGGAAACGGGATCCGCAACCGTGAAAACGCAACATGACTCTGATACCACACGGTCACGGGAGCCTCACCGTAACCATGCATCGTCACCAGTCCATTGTTATCGACGTTCGCAACTCCTTCATCTCCACTTTCGTATTTCGCCCACCGCGTGACGTCGGCTCTATGACCATCGGAGAAAATCGCAGTGACGATCAGCTGCTGTTCTGAGCCGGATGTCAGAGATGCTTCACGCGGCAGCACCTCGATATCCTTGACCACCGCGTCGGATTCCTCGGGCGCAGGCATCCCTTGCGCAAGCCACCCGGCTATGACCCTGTATTCGGGAGAGCCAACATCAAAGCGTTTTCCGCCTCCATGAGAAATAGTGAGGGTCGGCTTCAGGAGGATCAGGCTCCGCGCAGGTTCCAGTCGATCCGTTCGCCGTGCGAGTGCCTGGTGCGTGAGCGTGTAGTAATCCGTGATCGGATCGTAGCCGCGCAGCGAAAGTTTGAAACCATTCTTCCCCGCTGCGGCGCCGTGGCACGGGCCCGAGTTGCAACCCATCTTCGTCATCACCGGCAATACATCGTTGCGGAAACTCCAGCTTGTCGCACTCATATAACCGTTGATAGTCAACGGGGCAGTTGCTCGCAGCCCTCGAATCGTCGCAGTAATCGCCCCTTGACCATCGCTTAGAGGGAGAACGCTCCCGTTCTCAATCCTGGCGACCAAGGTATTTGAGATCGTAACCGTTGCCGTCGAGGTCAACTCTTGTTCGTGCCCATCCGCAAACGTGCCTTCGACTATCAATCGTTGACCCGAATGTGGACCGGTGATGGCAAGCGAGGACGGGAAGATTTGGATTTTCGTCAGCGAGGCGAGGGAAATCCTCTTTGAATTGGCCGCCGCCCCGGCTTTCATCACCCCTGTTGCCGAAGCGGCTGCCGGCGAATGAGTCATCCCATCTGTCTGGTGATAGGTTGCGTCGCTGGGTGCAGGTCCGTTCTGTTGTCCGGGCGTCTGTCCGCCGGGCAAGCAGGGAAGGACACTCCTGACCGCGAATCCGATGACCAAAACGGAGAGCAGCGGAATTGTACTAATCTTCATAACTCCCCTGCAGTACCAAGTTGGAATGCACCTTAAGTCTCATGTGCGGCCCTCTTGTTTCTCAAGCACCAGCGGTCAAACCCTATCCCAACAATTCATCAATGGGATCAAATCCGGTATCCACAAGTCGCACGTCGCGCCCTTGCGGAGTCTTCAATACCGTATCGACCGGTATGCCGAGACACTTGTAGACCGTAGCCGCTACGTGCGCTGGAGTGACTGGACGATCCTGCGGCGCAGCGCCGATTGCATCGGATGCGCCCACAACCTGCCCGCCCTTAACCCCGCCTCCCGCCATAACCACAGTCCAGCACTGGGGCCAGTGATCGCGGCCTCCGGCAGGATTGATGCGCGGCGTGCGCCCAAATTCACCCGTCGCCAGCACCAGCGTGCTATCGAGCAATCCGATCCGGCTCAGGTCCTCCAGCAGCGAGCTGTACGCGTTATCGAACATGGGGCCCACTAAGTCGCTGTAACAACTAATCGGGCTAAAGGGAGCCGATCCGTGAATGTCCCACGTGATGTCGTTAAATACGGTTTCAAACATGTTGAGAGTTACGAAACGCACGCCTCGCTCCACCAACCTGCGTGCTAGTAAACAACCCTGCCCAAACCGGTTCAGCCCATAGCGCTTGCGAATCTCTTCCGGCTCTTGGGAAAGTTCGAAGGCCTCGCGAGCTTTTGCCGAAGTCATCAATGTGTAAGCCTGATTGAAGGTCGCGTCCATCAGTTTCGAATCTGGACTCGAATCTTCGAAATATTGAACCGACTTGTCGATTTCCTGCCGCCAGCTTCGCCGACGATCCACACGCACCGCCGAGATGTAATCCGGCGGGAGCATATCCGGCACTCTAAAGTCAGGATCGGAAGGATCCGCGTTCAAGACAAAAGGGTCGTAACCTTTTCCAAGAAATCCCGCTGTGTCGCCGTGTGGCAGGTTGCCGCCAAGCTGACCGATTGGATATGGCAAGAGCACGTTGGGAGGCATATCCCCGCGCGGCCCTTTTTCAAAGCGAAGCACTGAACCATAATTCGGTGACTCGAGGCCACCCTGGAATAGCCTTCCCGTTTGCATCATTTGGCAACCGGTGTCATGCACCGCCGCAGCCGTGTGGTAAACAGAGCGCAACAGGGCAAATTTGTCTGCGTTCTTCGCCATCCGGGGGAAGATCTCAGAGATCTCGATTCCCGCAACGTTTGTCTTGATTGGCTTGAAAGGCCCTCGGATGGAAGAAGGCGCATCCGGCTTCATGTCCCATGTATCCAGCTGGCTTGGCCCGCCCACGAGCATCAGTTGAATGCAGCTGACATCCTTGTCGGATTTGACCGCGCCCATCGCCTTGAGCTTCAGAAACTGGGGCATCGACAACCCAAGGAACGCCAGCGCCCCAGCGTGGACAAAGTCCCGACGCGTTACGCCATCGCAAAAGTGAACTCGCTTGTCGGCGTCAAGCCGGAACATCGTATTCCCTCACGAAGAACAACGCTTCTCTAAAAAATGTCTTACTTCGAACGCCTCACGAAACGAACCCGACGTTCCTGGGTAGGGATTTTCAAGGACGCCCCAAGGTCATCACGCGATCACTCCAGCCGACATTTCAGTTCAAGGAATCCTGACCGTCCCGGCTGGGCCCTGGAGATTGCGCTGCACACTTCAGCCTGCAATCCAATCGGGGCGAAATCATAGTCCTTTGCGGCCCCCATAGTCCAACCATTTCAAATCGATTGGAAAGCAGCGTTTGAGTCGTCGATTCTCAATCATTGAAATAGGAAACTTTATACGTATGCTGGTTTCGCCAAGGCCTTGTCGGACACATCTTTGGCATTGGCCAGGTCTTTGAGATTAGTCCCTGCAAACGGCCCAGCGCCAGGCCATTCCGTCGTTCTGAGTGCATCTGACAGATTTCAAGACACTTGCCGACCTATCGGTACTAACCTGCTCTTTGGTGAGTGACTTGGCGATTTGCACTAAGCCGCTAGCGCGGCGGGGTATGCTTTTGTGGCGTTTGGATAGAGTGTTGGACACCGAAGGAGGTGTCCATGACACAGCTACGCCAGCGCATGCAGGAGGATCTCCGGCTACGGAACTTCTCCGAACGCACAGTTCGCCATTACACACACACCGTTTCCGAGTTCGCAGCTTACTTCCACAAGTCGCCTGATCAGCTCGGTCCCGAGCATATTCGAACATTCCTTTTGCATTTGCTCAACGAACGGAAGCTTGCCTGGGGAACGATTCAAGGGGCCCGGTCGGCGCTGAAGTTCCTCTATACGCGGACACTGAAGCAGACCTGGTTCGATCAGGAAGTCATCAAGCCCAAGGTACGGCGCAAGCTGCCGATGGTCTGGAGCCGCGAGGAAGTCCGTGCCTTGCTCGATGCAGAGATGAACATCAAGCATCGAGCGTTGCTGGCCCTGTACTACAGCGCGGGTCTGCGCTGTCAGGAAGCGCTGGATCTGAAGGTCACTGACATCGACAGCAAGCGGATGATCATCCATGTTCGCGAGGGCAAGGGCAAGTTCCCGCGTCAGGTGATGCTGTCGCCGAAGCTGCTGGAGATCCTGCGCGAGTACTGGCGCGGGCGCAAGCCCAAGGACTGGCTCTTCCCCGGCAAGCGAGCCGGAGAGCAACTGAAGGCGAACGCAGTTCGTGTTGTCTGCCAGAAGCTGCGCAAGCAGTTGGGGATCAAGAAGCCCTTTAGCCCGCATGTGCTGCGACACTCGTTTGCCACACACCTGCTGGACGCGGGCACCGATCTGCGCAGCATCCAGCTCTTGCTCGGCCACCGCGATCTGGAGACCACCTCGCGATACCTGCACGTCTCCGAAGCCAGACTGCATGCTACGCCGAGCCCACTTGACGATCTGCCGATCCGCATTCCACACACGGCTCAGGGAGGGAACAGAACCGCATGACAGGGCATCGGCTCGAAGTGGCCGATGTCTTTCACGCTCACCAGAACCAGTTTCTTCAGCGCTGGGGTCATGTGATTTCGGACCAGCAGCGCAAGGTACTGCGCGATATCGGCCTGTGCCGCACGGCGGCGCTGGGCACTCATCTGGAACGATGCGATCGCTGCAACTATGAGACTGTCGCTTACGACTCGTGCCGCAACCGGCACTGCCCCAAGTGTCAGTCCTCAGCACGCGATCGCTGGCTCATGAAGCAGGCCTCAAGCCTGCTGCCGGTGCCCTACGTTCATGTGGTCTTCACCATACCTGAGCAACTGGCGCCACTCGCACTCCGCAACCAGCGCCCGTTCTACAGCCTCCTGTTTCGCGCAGCATCCGAGACACTGTTGGAGATTGCGGCCGATCCACGCCATCTCGGTGCACGCATCGGCGTACTTGCCGTGCTGCACACCTGGTCACAGAACCTGGGACATCATCCCCACCTGCACTGTCTCGTTCCCGCCGGTGGATTGGCGCTTGATAACTCCCGCTGGATCACAACCAGACGCCGCGGTTTCTTTCTCCCGGTGCGTGTGCTCAGCCGCATGTTCCGCGGCAAGCTGCTCGCCTTCCTCAAGCAGAGCTACCGGCGCGGCGAACTATGCTTCGCCGGCAAGCTGGCCGAACTATCAACACCACGCGCATTTCACTCTCTGCTTGGGAACGTGCGTCGGCGAGAGTGGGTGGTCTACTGCAAGCCTCCGTTCGGCGGACCCGAACATGTGTTGAAGTATCTGGCCCGCTACACGCACCGGGTGGCGATCTCCAACGGAAGACTCCTCAGCCTCGAGAACGGCCGGGTGCGCTTCCGCTGGCGGGACTCCCGCCACAAGAACCGAAGCAGCGTGATGGAACTCGATGCGGTCGAGTTCATCCGCCGCTTCCTGCTCCATGTCCTGCCTGCCGGCTTCGTCAAGATCCGTCACTTCGGACTGCTTGCCAACCGTAACCGGCGTCAGGCGCTGGCCCTGTGCAGGCTTCATCTCCACGCCACGGCTGTAGATATCAGTACGCTGCTATCCGAGCACCAGAAGTCTGCGCTCAACCGATCCTGTCCCCAGTGCAAATGCGGCACCCTGCACGTCATCGCACACGATCCCGCTGGCCAATCAATTGGCCTGGGCACAGCGCTTCACTGCGTTGCCTTCGATTCTTCCTGATCAAAACGATGCTGACCTGTTCGACATCCCGACTCCGCGCCGCGACGGACTCTTACCCCGCCCTCGCGCCCCTGCGCCCCGAATCGACTCCATACTGCTCACAACAACCATCCAGCCACCCTTTCAGCTTTGAGACCGTCTTGCCAACCCGGTCAGCTACGCCTCACATCGGCTATCCACCTGCCCGGGCGGCCGTCTCAACTCTCCGTAAGCGGCATCCAATCCCCATACATCCACCGCGCTAGAGGCTTACTGCAAATCGCCGTATCCACACCGCTCCGCACCAACAACCTCCCCGCCGCGAACTTCTGCCCGCGGAGCGCTGTCGATACGGCACTAGAGATTTACCACTCCTTGAGCGGCAAGAACCGCTGAAGCGAAGCCCTTTCCAAGGATCTATCCCGCAATCGGACGCAAAGCGCGGCCGTGTGAATGGCTTGCAGCATAGGGCGAACATATGCAACCCGCGTTTTTTCTGACCTGATGGTGTGGACCTAGCCCGGCAACCTGGTTTGCAAACCTAGCGCAGGACATGATTTCAAGGCCGAGGTTCGGGCGATGCTGGCGATCCTTCTGTGCTTCATGGTGAAGGTGAGCGAAAGAGGAGGACGGTCCCGGAGGCGTCGAGCCGGAAGCTGATCGAGTGACCGGAAGCGAATAAGTTGCGGTAAGCGCTCGAAATCTTTGCCAAGAGCTCGGCGCGCGAGGAGCAGATGCAGGGACAGGTCAGTATGCCTGGAAATCGAAATATCGGCGGATGGATTTGAGTGTCGCTAAAGCAATGAAGCATATGCGTGACCTGAACGCCCGGTTGAAGAAGTTGGTGCCCACAACTGAAAACGGGGAGGGGATCGAGACCAAGTCTTGCTCAGCCCTCGCCCGCGGGATAAGCCCCTATTCGTCCTCCGAGTTCGCTCTAAGGTCTTCGATATGCAAGTCGCGAGTGTAGTCGAAATCGTAGCGGTCAGAGCCTTCCAACACAATACAAAGCCACAGCGATCAATATCATTGCCGCAACAGGTTCATTCCAAAAACAGTTACAAACAACAGGGTCCAACACATTTCAACAAGTCGTTCAAACTGGTTCGGGACCAGGGGGTCGGAGGTTCAAATCCTCTCTCCCCGACCAATAAAATCAATAACTTAAAGAAATTTCATCCCGGCTAAGAAATCCACTGTAGTTGATTTTGCAGCAGTGAAAGCATCCAAGTTCAACATGCAGGCGATCCTCGCCGGCAAAAGCTTCGCTCAGTCAATGAAATTTCTGCACGACTCGGCCCCACGACATGGGGTTGTCGAGGCCGCCCTCATGGTCGAGATGCTTCTATTCCGATATGCTGCGTCTTCAGACCAGGCGCGAGCGATGATACTATTTCCCGCATGAAACAGATGACCCGCCGTGAACTTTGTGTGACACTTTCCGCTTCCGGACTACTTGGCGCTACTCGACGCTCAGCCCTGGCGCAGTTGATCACCGGCACGAGCAAGGTGCAGCCGGGCGCGGGACAACTTCAGTCGAAACTCGAAATCGGTTCGTCGAGTGCGCAACTTGCCGATGTCTTCCATTGGGCGCGAAGCCAGGCCATGGCCTACGCCTTCGACGACGGCGATCCGGTTGGCGCGTGGTATGAAGCTGTCGAGCCTGGACGGGAAGGGTTTTGCATTCGCGACACGTGTCACCAGGCGCTTGGCGCTCAGGCTCTGGGGCTGGCGCGTTTCAATCTGAATATGTTGCGGCGATTTGCCGAAAACGTTTCCGATTCGAAGGACTGGTGCAGCTATTGGGAGATTGACCGCTATAACCAGCCGGCGCCGGTGGATTACGAAAGCGATGCTGCCTTCTGGTATAACCTTCCGGCGAACTTCGACCTGCTCGACTGCTGCTTCAGGATGTACGTGTGGACCGGCGATCAGGCATACATTGACGATCCAGTATTTCTGAACCTTTACGATCGCACCGTATACGACTACGTGGACCGGTGGGGTCTCGGTATCGACCAAATCATGACTCGGCCGCGCCTGATGAACGTGCGGGGGATCTTTGACCCCGCGAAGAAATTTCCCCAGGCCAGGGGCATACCCGGCTACGACGAAGGCGATCATACATATGTCACCGGATTCGACCTGGTGGCGACACAGCGAGCGGCTTATCTCGCATACGCCCACATCCAGGAAGCGCGTCGAAACCCGGAACGGGCGGCCGAGTTCCTGAAGAAAGCCGCGGCCGTCGAAAACCTGATAGAGAACACCTGGTGGAACAAGACAGGGCAGTGTTTCTATCAGCGGCTGAATGCGAACCATCAGTTGGAGGGTTGCGGTGGACGCCGGGAGGACAATCATCTTGCTCTGGATTGGCGCTCGGACGTTGCCTCCGATTCCGGCGGATTTGCCGGGGCAGGGAACAGCGATGCCGCAGTTGCCCGCTTGCTGGATCTCAGCCATGCGCGCCTTGAATACCCAGAGGTTTCATTTTCGAGGATTGGCGACATTGTGACCACAATTATGGGCATCAATCTGGAGTTCAGTTCCCCCTTGCTCACGTCGGTTGACGGTGGCTGGGTGGAGGTAGCGGTGAGAACTTTGCCGGGATTAGGGAAAACGATCGACTGGGCCGAAATCCGCAACCTTCCCATGCGCGCCAGCGAGATCGCAGTCCGCCACGACGGGACGCGCAAGACCACCCTGACCAATCAGCGCGGCCCTGCGCTCATATGGCGCCCAATGTTTGAAGGGCAGCACGCCTCCTTGCTTGTAAATGGACGGCAGGCGGAGGCCAAGACCGAAAAGGACGAACGTGAGCAGGTGGTCTCTTCAGTCACAGTTGCCGTTGGCGCCGGCGGATTGGTGAGCGTCGAGGTTCCCGCTTAAGTTGTGCCGGGAATCCAAAGGGGAGTTCCCCCGGCTCTGCAGGGGATAATCTCACTGGCCTGACGGTTGGGAGACTGTGCCTCCCGCTGCATGCGCATGCGATGAGGGAAGCGCATGAACAGTAACAAGAGACGCTCCCAGAACCTCGGAGCCTTTCTCCAGATGAACGCTCAACAACGCCTGAAATAGCGAAGGAGCGTCCTTTGCGCCGGGGTCTCCGAGAGCGATTAAAGCCCTGGAGAGATCTTCAACCCCCGGCTTTGAGGTCGTGAACATGACGGCGCCTTCTGTTCCAGTGGTGTCCAGGCCGCCCAGAGTCGCAATGTACCGGCCAGGAACAACGCCCGGTTGTATGGAGATGAGGCTGTAATCCGTTTTAAGAACCAGGGTACTCGGGTCGCGCTCCGTATGGTAGGCCGACGCCTCGTTGGGCCGGGGATGAGAGTTAACAATCAATCCCCTCCATTGTTCCAGCCGCGTATCCGGATTCTTAAAGCTGAAATCGCCCATGGTGGTCAGTTGCGCCACCGCAAAATTCTGAAATGACGAACCGAGCAAAATTACATTATGCTGCTTCAGGTCATCGGGAGTGATTTCCCGGCTGGGCTTGACGATGGGCCTGATGCCCATCTGTCCAAAAAGATTCGACAACATCGCCAGCCCCTTCAGCTCGCCTGCGCCGAGATATGCATTCTCGTAATAAAGCGGGCCGGCTCTGGCAACGAGCGACGGGTTCGAGGCAAACTGCTGGGCCAAATGCGGATCGACGCGAGCCCCGCGGTCATCGCTTGCTCCCCTCCGGAACCGGAAGAGATCGTTTGAATCGTCCAGGAGAAAAACTGCATCGGGGTATGCAATGACGGGGGTTGAATCACTGCCAAGAAAGCTTGTCCAAAACGCTTTTACCGGATCGATTGACTTAGCGGAAACCAACGCGGAGTTAGCTGAGGCTGTCTCCTTTTCCGCATGATATTTATAGTTCCCAATCCAGAAACCAAACGCAAAAACCAGGATCGCCGTGGCAGCCCCGATGAGAGCGCGGATGTAAGACGGCACACCAAGCCACCAGCCCTTTTGATCGGCCGGCAGGCCTGTTTTGTCTTCGTTGTGTCCGATAAATGATGCCGCGACGGAAACATGTGCGTCGACATGAGACGCCGGGCTGTGATTCAAGTCGGGGTCGGGAACTGGAACAAATTCAAAGCTGGGGAGATAGTGACCTTTCGGGATGTCGACGAATATGG
>JBAUCP010000044.1:0-8379 GCA_049677625.1 Occallatibacter sp.
TCACGGATACCGTGACCAGCCACGGATTCACGCCCTGGCTGAGTGGATACCGTGCTTGGGCGGCCGCTGTAGTCATCGCGAAGAACTTACTGAGGGTAAACGATGGCCGTCCTCCCCGCCAGTCTCCAGCGGCAAACCCTCCTGCCCGCAGCAGCAAGACGGCCTGGACGTCTCACAGCGCAAGGCCCCGGCTTGACACAGACGGCCAAGCCCTAGATGCTAATCAGTTCCGGTTCCTTTTTTTCATTTTCCCCCAAGGGAGGGCTTCAGCTTTTGCGGGTTCGCGTCTTTTACCACGACAAATGCTTTGACGGAGCTTGCTCAGCCTCGCTGTTCACGCGCTTCCATCGCGAGTGCGTCTCCCAGGGCGCGAGCTACGAGTACCACGGCCTGGTGCACCGCGCCGGCGCGCTCTTTGACGAGGGCGAGTTCACCGGCGACGAAAACGCCATCGTCGACTTCAAATATTCATCCTCGCCCCGCATCACCTGGTGGTTCGATCATCACCAGTCGGCCTTCCTGACCCCGCAGGATCACGAGCACTTCCTGGCCTGCCAGCGGGACCCGGTCTGCGCCGCACACAAATTCTTCGATCCCACCTATACCTCCTGCACCAGCTTTCTCGCGCACGTCGCCTCCACGCGCTTCGGCTTCGATACCGCCCCCGTCGCCGACCTCATCCACTGGGCCGACATCGTGGACGGCGCACGCTACGAGAGCCCTGAGGCTGCCGTTGAAATGGCTGCACCGGCCATGAAGCTCACGCTCATCATCGAGTCCGCGCAGGACCCCGAGTTCATCCCCCGCCTCATTCCGCTGCTTACCGAGATGCCGCTCAGCGATGTGCTCAGCCAGCCATTCATCGCGCCGCTGCTGGCTCCGCTGCTCGAGCGGCACCAGCAGGCGCTGGAGCTGATCCGCAGCCGCGCCCAGGAGCGCAACGGTACCATCTTCTTCGACATCACCGACCATCCGCTCGAAGGCTTCAACAAGTTCATCCCCTACTACCTGTTCCCGCAGGCCACCTACTCGATCGGCCTGTCGAAGTCCAGCTTCCGCACCAAGGTCGCCGTGGGCTCCAACCCGTGGACCAAGGCCGACCCGGCGAAGATGGTCAACCTGGCGCAGGTCTGCGAACGCTACGGCGGCGGCGGCCATGCCCGCGTGGGCGCCATCAGCTTTCCGCCCGACAAGGAAGACCAGGCCCGCGCCGCGGCTGCGGAGATTGTGGCCGAGCTGCGCCAGAAAAACCCGCTCTGAATTCTGGCAGCCGGGAGCCGCAATGGCCGAATATCTATTCCTCTACGGCACGCTGCAGCCCGGCCACGCCCCGGCCGCAATTGCAAGCGCGGCTGCACGCCTGCGCCCAACCGGTGAGGGCCACGTCCACGGCACGCTCTACGACTTCGGCCATTATCCCGGCGCAATCCTCGACGCCTCCACGCAGCGCAAAATCTTTGGCTCCGTCTACGAGCTGCCCGACGACCCCGACGTACTCCGCCGGCTTGACGACTACGAGGAGCTCAACCCGGACGCGCCTCAGTTGGGCCAGTATCTGCGCGTCCTTCATCCGGTGACGCTCTCAACCGGAGAAACGATGAATTGCTGGATTTATATCTACAACCGCGACCCTGGGCCGGCACGCATTGTGGAAAGCGGAAGATGGGGCCGGGCTGCGGGCTAAGAACCATGTCACCTGAAACAGCTTGGAACTCTCAAAGACCTCTTGAGAACATCGCATTCCTTTGCAGGAATGGAGGGTAGAATGCGAGCAGCGGCCTCCGGGCTGCAGAATCGGGACTCTTTCCATCATGCGAACGCCCTCCTTGAGATTTTTGTTCCGGGCCGGAATCGTAATTTTGTGCCTGTCGGTTGCAACGGCATCGGCTCAACCGCCCATCGCCGCAACGGCGACCACGCTGGCCGTCACATCGGGCGGCAACGCGGTGACGACGGTCGTGTCGCAAAGCGTGATTACGCTCACGGCAACAGTTCAGGCCGGCAATACCGCGGTCACGCCGGGACAGGTGAACTTCTGCGATGCGGCCGCCGCCTATTGCACCGACATTCATCTTCTGGGCACGGCGCAGTTGACGGCTTCAGGGACGGCGGTGCTGAAGTTCATCCCCGGCATCGGCAGCCACAGCTATAGAGCGATGTTTCTGGGAACGAATCTCGACGCGGCGAGTTCTTCGAGCGAGCAGCCGCTTACCGTGACCGGGGCGAAGACGGTTGCCTCGACTACGACGATTGCGGCGAGCGGCAGTGTGGGCGACTATACGCTCACCGCAACCGTGTCAGGCAATGACACAGTCCCGCCCACCGGGATGGTGTCGTTTCTGGATACCAGCAATGCGAATTCAGTGCTGGGAACGGCGGATCTAAACATGGGGAGCACGACAAAGCCTGAGTTGAGTTTTCTCAGTTCCTCAGCCCCGGTCATGGATCCTTACCCTCAGTCCGTCGCGGTGGCGGACTTCAACAACGATGGAAAGCTTGACCTCGTAGTTCCGGTCTACAGCATCTTCACGCCGTTGAGCGACGCCGTCGTCTTGCTGGGCAACGGAGACGGCGCCTTCACGGCTGGACCCTCAGTGCCGGCCATCGGCCAGAACGCCAACAACGCGGTGGTGGCGGATTTCAACAGCGACGGCAACGCGGATATCGCCCTCTCGCTTCCTGACGCAGAGCAGGTTCAGGTGCTGCTGGGCAACGGCGACGGCTCGTTTTCCGCCATGCCGCCTATTTCCCTCCCCGGCAGTTTTGTCTGGGCCGTGGCGGCAGCGGACCTCAACGGCGATGGTAAGCCCGACTTGATCGTGGAATCCTGCGCCAACGAATCGCTGACGATCTTGTTGGGCAACGGAGATGGGACATTTACGCAAAAGTCCAACCCGGGTGTGGGCGGCTGCGCATCTTCCGTGGCCGTGGGCGATTTCAACGGTGACGGCATTCCCGACCTGGCCGTGGCCGTCGACACCAATGCAACCGGCGTGCCGAGCTCGGTGACCGTTCTCATCGGAAACGGGGATGGGACCTTTACGCAACAAGCAGAAAGTCCGGTCACCGGCGACAATCCTCTTTCCATCGCCGCCGGTGACTTCAATGGCGACGGCAAGCTGGACCTCGCCGTCGCGAATTCCTACGTCGACTCCAACCAGACGACCGGTACGATAACCGTGCTCCTCGGCAACGGAGACGGAACGTTTACGCCGACCGCAACCAGCCCCTCCACCGGAGATCTTCCTTATTCGGTCGCGGTCGGCGACTTCAACGGAGACGGCATTGCGGATCTGGTAACCGCGAATGTGGCCGGCAACTCGGCGAGCGTCCTCCTCGGCAATGGAGATGGAACTTTTACCCTGGCCGCCAGCCCTGCGGCAGGCACGGACCCTCTCTCCGCCGCGACAGGGGATTTCAATGGCGACGGATTGTCCGACATCGCCGCTGCGGACAATTATCCGGTTCCTGAAGCGACGGTACTGCTTGCCCAGTTGACTGCGACTTCCACGGCAACGGCAACCGTGACCGGCATCTCGCCCGTGGGCGCGGGAACGCACCAGGTGGATGCGAGCTATCCCGGCGACAGCAACTATGGCGCCAGCGTGTCCGGTACCGTTCCGCTCACCGGGGTGGTCCCTCCCGGCTTTATGATCGGCGGCTCCGCAGTGTCTGTCGCAGCCGGCGCAACCACGGGGAACACTTCCATCATCACCGTAACCCCGGCCGGGGGCTTCACGGGCAGCGTCACACTTACGGCCGCGGTCGCTTCCAGCCCGAATGGCGCCATCGTCCCGCCAACCTTCAGCTTCGGCTCTACCGGTTCGGTGACCATCACGGGCTCGAATACGGCTACGGCCACACTCACCATCGCCACCACGGCAGCATCGTCACCGCCGTGCATTTCGTTCAATGACACGCGGCACGGCGCTCCCTGGTACGCCGGGGGCGGCGCGGTTCTGGCCTGCGTACTGCTGTTCGGCATTCCGGCGCGACGGCGCAAATGGAGGGCCATGCTCGGGATGGCGGCGCTTCTCGTGACTCTTGCTGCTGGCTTAGGAGCATGCGGCAGGCTGCGCACCATCGCTTGCCCCGCTTTGTCCACGGCCGGCACCACGCCGGGAGCCTACACCGTAACCGTAACCGGCGCCTCGGGCGCGATCGCGGCCACCGGTACGGTCGCCCTGACTGTGCAATAGGACCAGCTCTCGAAACAAGTAGCGCCAAAGATGGTTTTGAGGCCGCTTCGGTCTCGCGGTACAGCTATTGACCCGCTACGGCCGCGCGCACGGCTACGCTTTCACCTGCCGGCTCGGCCACTCCGCCTTGCGATGCTGCTTGAACGCACGCACGCCCTCGACAAAGTCCTCCGTAGCCACCAGCTCGGCGTTGGCCGCAATTGCGTCTTCAATCTCCTCGTCGAGCCGCCGCCGGGCGTGCTTGGCCAGCAGGCTCTTGGTGGCTTGCATCGCCTGCGGGCTGTTCTGGAGCAGTCCGCAGGCCAGCGCCTGGGCCGACTGCATCAGCTCGTCCGGCGGCACAATCTGCGTCACCAGTCCCAGATGCAGCGCCTCCTGCGCCTTGAGAAGACGGCCTGTCAGCAGCAGCTCGCGGGTGCGCTTTTCTCCCACCTGGCGCAGCAGAAAGGACGCCTCAATGGCCGGCACAAAACCCACGCGCACCTCGTTGTAGCCAAACTTGGCCTCCGGCGAGGCCAGCGTGAAGTCGGGAATGGTGGCCAGGCTCATGCCGACTGCTATCGCTGCACCGTTCACCGCAGCAATCACCGGCTTGGGAAACTCATAGAGCGTCCTGAGCACGTGCGCCATGTTCTCTGAGTCGCGCCGGCTGGCCTCCGGCACGCCGGTCTCCAGGTGCTCAATGTCCAGCCCCGCGCAAAAGGCCTGCCCCGCACCGGTCAGGATCACCACGCCGCACTCGCAGCGCTCGGCCTCGTGCAGCGCAACCGTCAGCTCGTCGATCAGCGCAGGCGTTAGCGCATTGCGCTTGTCCGGCCGGTTCAAGGTAATCGTTTTTACGCCATTTGCCGACTGCACGACGATGTTGTTGAACCGGTTCATCGGAGTCCCCCCACAAAATCGTTTCAGATTCCCGCGCCCAACTGATCACCATCCTAGCGCGAAATCGCGAACGTCTGCCGCTTCGGCCGGCAAAACCGCGCCGGCCCGCGCCGCCATCTCAGTCGTGTGTACTGGCTCTAGGACCGCGCCTGAATGAGCAGGAACAATATAAATGCGCCCACCATGTGCAGAAAGATCAGCGGCGCGAAGGCAAAGCTCAACCGCCCGCGCAGCCGCAGGTTCAGCGTTACCCACAGCCCCTCCACGGGAAACTGGAGGAACAGAACAATCTGCGACAGATAGCCGCCAAAATACCAGCGCAGGCCGAACTCGGGGCGCTCGACAAGCAACACAAACGGAAACACCAGCCGCGAAACCCAGGGATTCAGATCGTCCAGGACACCGCGCAGTTTGGGCGCAAAGATGCCCAGCATGAGTCCGATCAAAAACGGCCAGACCACAGTGGAGAATCGATGCCGCGCGCGCCATCGTTCCCCCTGCTCTTCCTCGTGGTCGAATGGACGCAGCACTTTGTCGCGCCCCGCTGAGCGGGAACGGTCTTTGGCAGGGGGGGGCGTGCCATCAAGTTCTGACATAGCTCTACGCTGTATGAAGCTGTATGAACGAAGATGAGCCGGAACTCATCTTCATCATGGGGCAGCCGCCATGCGGATGCAAGCATTTTCTGCATTCAGCCACCGTTCAAGTTGGATAGGCATTGAAGCACTAAAGGTTGCGCGCCCGGCAGAAAATACTCCTCCAGGCCAAATGCGGGCGCTGGGTGCCCCGCCTTAACCGTCCGCCGCAGCGGACGGTTAAGGTGGGAAAGCACAATCCTCAATCCGGCCGCCACGCTACCGCATCAGAGCCTGCCCCACCACCCCGCTGACCATCAGCAGTTGCACCAGGCACAGGTAGTGCAGGTAGAGCACCCGTCCGGCCACGCCGTGCACGGTCACCCTCCGCCGCAGCACCCACTGCATGATCAGCCCCTCCACCGGAAACTGCGCATAGAGAATAATCAGCGGCAGGGTGCCGCCAAGGTGCGCCCCGAGGTGCAGTTCCGGCCGGCCGGCGAGCAGCACAAATGGAAACACCACCCACTCGCTCCATGGGTGACGCCGCATCAGCAGTGCGCACAGTTGCGGCGCCTGCAACCCGAGCAGCAACCCCAGAGCCAGCGGCCAGAAGTCCAGCATCCCGCGCAGGCGCAGCTTGATCCGCTGCAGCCGCAGCCACGCCTGGAATGCTTTGCGCTCGTCCTCAATCTGCTGGAGGTGTTCCGGGACTGCAACGGCGCCTGCGCGGAAGCGCTCGAGATGCGAGACCGAAGTGTAAGAAGGTCCGTGCACAGTGAATATGGGCCCCCTCAACGCACGAACGGCTGTCTGAGGTTACTGCCATCGTTACCTTTGATTCTCATTTTGGCAATACAAAAAAATCGCTAACTGTTGAAAACGCGTACCTTTCTTCTTTTTGCCGCAGTTCTGCTCATGGCACAATCAATGCCATCATGCTGATTGAGATTTGGGAGTGGCTGCGCGGCTATCACAAGTGGACGCCGGCACAGGCGCAGATCGAGTTCCTGAAAGAGGAGCACCTCTACCACGACCAGAGTGGCAAATATCTCCATTACTCCCACATCACGGGCGACCGCCTGGCCTGGACCGATGCCCAGGGCGAAAAGCACTACGCGATGCTCGAGCAACTCGGAGATCCCGCAAAATACCAGTTCGCCGAAGGAGAGACGGCCACCATCCGCTACAACCCCGCAAACCCTGAGCAGTTTTACTTCCGCAAGCAGTCCGAGATGAAGGTCCGCCGCTTCTTCGTGACCACATTCACCGTGATCGCGGTCGCAGCCATCTCGATCGGCTACGTGGCTATGCGGGAGATGCTTGGCTGCAGCCGGTAAAAGGCTCTCCTCATAGCCCCAGGTCGCCGGCCCGCTTCTTCATCGCCTCAATGCAAAACCCGATATGCGCGTCGAGCTCGACATCCAGCTCCGCCGCTCCCTGAATCACATCCTGCCGGTTCACGCCCTTGGCAAAGGCTTTGTCCTTCATCTTCCTGCGCACGCCGGCCACTTCCACGTCCGCAATGGCCCTGGTGGGCTTCACCAGCGCGCAGGCAGTCAGGAAGCCGGCCAGCTCGTCGCAGGCAAACAGGGCCTTGGCCAGGTGCGTCGCCCGCGGCACGCCGGAGTATTGCGCGTGGCCCAGGATCGCCGTCCGCAGCTCCTCAGGCCAGCCCAGCCGCTCCAGCTCGCGCACGCCCACGAAGGGATGCTCGTCGCGCGACGGGTGCCGTTCGTAGTCAAAGTCGTGCAGCAGCGCCGTAGTCTGATAAAGAGCCAGCATCGACGCCCGTTTCTCGCCTTCGAGCCCCAGCCGATCGGCCTCTGCCTCGCCATAGGCCGCCACGCAGACCTCCACGGCCAGCGCATGTTTGCGCAGGCTTTCGCTCGCGGTCCACTCGGTAAGCAACTGCCACGCCTGGGCGCGGCTAAAGGGTAAATCGGCAGAACTCATATTTATTTTTCTCCCCTGTTGCTGAACTTGGTTCGCAATTCTTAGGGTTTTCTAGGGTCTGATGGGTAAAACTTCCGCTTGACCCTTAGTTTCTACTTGACAGTTATGGTTCACTTCCACGACAGTATCACCTATTGGTGCAGCAAAAGGCACCCGGAGATCCCTGCTCTGGCGCTCCGCACATAGCCGATGGCAACCACTTTTTTATTGAGCGTGGAGACACGCGAAGTTGTGCGGTGTGAGTACTGCCGTCTCATGCAGTACAGAACCAGCAACTCACTCTGCAGACGGTGCCACAGACCCCTAGATATCGAGGAGCCCGTACATCTGGCGCCTCAGTTGGTCACGAGCCAGCCTGTGCACTCCAACACGGAGGCGGGCCTGCAGGTAGCCGCGCAGGTCAAGGACATTCGCCGTGCACGGCACCTGAGCCAGCGCCAACTGGCCGGCCGCATGCAGGTGCCCCGCACTTATATCTCCAAGATCGAAAACGGCAAGGCCATTCCGACCCTGGGCTCGCTCGAGCGGCTCGCCATGGCTCTTGAAGTGGACATCTGCCAACTGGTGCGCGATTCACGCAGCCGCCGCGAAGAGGAAGTTGCAGCCATCCTCAACGATCCGTTTCTGGCCGAGGTTGCGGCTCTGCTCCCGCGCCTCGACTCCCTGCACCGGACCCTGATCTACGGCGCAGTACGCGACGCGGCAACCGGCCGCCGCCGCACCGCGTAAGCTTTCGCGGCTCAAGAGCCGTGGGGTCCGCGATTTCC
>JBAUCP010000045.1:0-2758 GCA_049677625.1 Occallatibacter sp.
CGCCGGCAGAGAATGACAGCCAACAATTCCGCCGAATTTCTCGAACTGCTCGCTTCCTATCCAATTCAGATCGAGCCGATGGAAGACGGCTCGGCCACTCTCAGGCTGGCGCGGGACTTCGGACTTACGTTTTACGATGCGGCCTATCTGGCTACGGCCCAACGGAATCGCTTACCGCTCGCCACGCTCGACAGAGCGCTCCGGGCCGCTGCGATTGCCGCTGGCGTTCAAGCGCTCGAATAGAGGCAATGGTTCCAGTTCGGAAGGTTCTCCCGGTTGCCAGCCCGTTCTGAACGTTCAGGCGTACCCGCTCGTCTATCAAATTGCGGATACTGATACCCTTAGGCAGAGCAATCTTGAAGGACCGTTCAGGCGCCGGCTGGCGCTGAACCGGTAACCGGAGTTATGGCAGAGTTCGTCATCAAGCTGGCCGATGAGCGCGGCCGCATGCAGGAGCAGGTGCAGACAGCGGCGACCGCAGAAGAGCTGCGCCTGCGCTTTACTCATGCCGGCTATCACGTCTTTTCCATTCGCGCCCGCGGCGGCCTGGGTCACCGGCGCAAGGTCAAGCTCGAACCGTTCCTTATCTTCAACCAGCAGTTCCTCACCCTCATCCGCGCCGGCCTGCCCATCCTGGGCTCGCTGCAGATGCTGGGCAAGATCCAGAAGAGCACCCATTTTGCCGGGCAGTTGGACGACGTGGTCACCCGAGTCAAGACCGGCGAGTCGCTCTCGGCTGCCTTTGAAGCGCAGAGCGGGTTCCCGGTGATGTACACCACCACGCTGCTGGCCGGCGAGCGCTCCGGCAACCTGCAGGAGGTGCTGGAACGCTATGTCAGCTTCCAGCGGGTCTCGCTCACCCTGCGCAAGAAGCTGATCGGATCGCTCATCTATCCCTGCGTACTGCTGGCGCTGGTCAGCGGGCTCATGACCTTCATGTTCACGGTGGTGGTGCCGCAGTTCGCCGTGCTCTACGATCAGATCGGCGGCAAGCTCCCGACCCTGACCGTCTGGCTGCTCGCCTTCGGAAAATGGATGCAGCACAACATCCTCTGGCTGATCCTCGGACTCATCGTCGCAGCCTTCGCGGCTTACCGGTTCTCCATCACCGAGCGCGGCCGCGATTTCATTGATGGCGTGCGCGTCGGGCTGCCGGTCTTCGGCAAAATCTGGCTCAAGTATCAGGTGGCCCTGTTTTCGCGTACGCTCTCCACGCTGCTCACCGGCGGCCTGCCGCTGGTGCCGTCGCTCGAGACGGCGGCGCGCTCCATCTCTTCGCGGCGCGTCTCCAGGGCCGTGAGCTCGTCCATCGGAACCGTCCGCGAGGGCAAGAGCCTGGCTGAGTCGCTGGCCAGAACCGGAGTCTTTCCGCGCCTTTCTACCGACATGATCACCGTGGGCGAGCAGACCGGCGCGCTGCCGCAGATGCTCAATTCGGTGGCCGAATTCTTTGAAGAGGACGTAGCTACCGCGCTTGCCGCCGCGCTGGCGCTCATCGAACCGGCCATTCTCATCGTCATGGGCGTGGTCGTGGTCTTCATTCTCATCTCGCTTTACCTGCCCATCTTCTCGCTGGGCCAGGCGGGCGGGATGGCGGGGTAAATCATCATGGCCGATGCAAATGTCATCACACTTCCGGTAGCCGGGGCCGGCAACGAGCGCGAGCAGGCTGAGGCGCTGGCGCGCCGCTATCGCGCCGAGTTCGTCGATCTGAAGAACTTCAAGATCCAGCACGAGCTGCTGCGCACGGTGCCCGTCGAGCTCATGTTCCGCTACAACTTCGTGCCCATCGAGCTGAAGCCCGACGCGCTGGTGATCGCCGTGAGCGACCCCTCGCGCCTGATGGTGCTCGACGAGATCGCAGGTCTGCTCGGCCAGCGCATTCAAGCCCGGGTCGCTACACTTTCGCAGATCACCGACCTGCTCAAGAAGACCGAGCAGTCGCAGCGCGTGCTCGACGAGGCCAGCGAAGGGCTGACCTTCGACGTGCTCACCGGCGAAGACAACTCCGACGAAAACATCTCCATCGAGAAGCTGACCAGCGAAGAAGACATCAGCCCCATCATCCGCCTGGTCGATACCACCATTTTCACCGCTCTCGAGCGCCGCGCCTCCGACGTTCACATTGAAACCAACGACGACTCGGTCGTGGTGAAGTACCGCATCGACGGCGTGCTGCAGGCCGCCATGGCTCCCATTGCGCGCGAGCACCACTCCACCATTCTGAGCCGCATCAAGATCATGAGCGAGCTCGACATTGCCGAGCGCCGCGTGCCGCAGGATGGCCGCTTCCGGGTTCGCTACAAGGGCCGCCTGATTGACTTCCGCGTCTCCATCATGCCCACCGTCCACGGTGAAAATGCGGTGCTCCGCGTGCTCGACAAGGAGTCGATGAGCGAGAAGTTCCGCAACCTCACGCTCGATGTGGTGGGCTTTGCCGAGTCCGATCTGCGCCGCTTCCGCCGCTACATTCGCGAGCCCTACGGCATGGTGCTGGTCACCGGCCCGACAGGCTCCGGCAAAACCACCACGCTCTACGCCGCGCTCAACGAGATCAAGAGCGACGAAGACAAAATCATCACCATCGAAGACCCGGTCGAGTACCAGATTCGCGGCATCACGCAGATTCCGGTCAATGAGAAAAAAGGACTCACCTTCGCGCGCGGCTTGCGCTCCATTTTGCGTCACGATCCGGACAAGATCCTGGTCGGCGAAATCCGCGACAACGAAACGGCGCAGATTGCCATCAACTCGGCGC
>JBAUCP010000046.1:0-2861 GCA_049677625.1 Occallatibacter sp.
GGGTTAAGGCGGTCTCCGGTTTGCCGGAATTACCTTTGCTTCACCGTCCCGAAACTAAGCACGGACATGGGGTGGTGTATAGTGATGAGTTCTTAATAATTAATCTCCGCCGCGGAGCCTTTCATGAAACGCTTTGCGCGAGTTGTTTGGGCGCCAGTCCTGCTTGCAGTTATATTCACCTATTCTGCGCGGGCGTTTGCCGCTCAGTCTATTACAGCCAAGTTACCGCTAGTCTTTGAACAAAATCGGGGCCAGGCGCCGGCAGACGTTCGCTATCTGATGTGAGGGGGTGTCCTGGAGGGCGACTTCCTCAGTGACGGCATCCGCCTGACACTGCTGAGCGGCAAGAAGATTCCCGCGCAGGTGCGCTCGGGGCGGGCGGCACTTGTACGAGCTCGCTGCCTGCGTACCAGTCATGCTGGATTTCAGTCGTCTTTGCGCCTACGGCAGTTGGAACGATTAACGGGACGCTGTCAGTGGCTTCCAACGATCCGGTGCATCCAACCATCAGTACAACACTAACCGGTATTGCTTTCAGCTCCTATCCAATCGCCGCCATTACCGCGTTGGTTAACCCGTCGTACCCGATCAACAGCGGGACTGCGCCACCGGTTCGACATCGGTGACTGTGACGGCTACAGCAAAGAGTGCGTCCACAGTGACCGTGACGACTGCATCCTCCACGATCACCAACGAGCAATCCGATGCCGTTTCCATCACTGTTGCGGGCGTGAGCGGACAGTCGACGCCCACAGGAACTGTGACTCTGGCGAGCGGGACATACAGCGCGCAGCAGACTCTCACAGCCGGCGCCGCAAGCATCACCGTTCCAGCGGGCGCGTTGAGCAGCGGCGCCAACACGCTGACAGCTACGTATTCCGGCGATGGAACGTACGCCGGATCAAGCGGAACGGCAAGCGTCACCGTCTCGCAGGCCGTGATTTCCGCACCCACTCCATCTGCGATCTCGCCCGGCGGCAGCACGACAATAAACGTGACTCTCACTGCCGGCAGCAACTACTCAGGCACGATGAATATGAGTTGCATACTCGCCAGTTCGCCTGCAGGGGCGCTGAGTTTGCCGACGTGTAGCCTGAGTCCAACCAGTGTGAACATCCCGGCAGGGGGCACTGGATCGATTGTGCTGACCGTGCAGACAACGGCAGCGTCGAGCACAGCACTACTTACTCCCACTCGGATGAAGCTGCTTGGTCTTGGTGGTAGCGGAACAATTCTGGCTGGGCTGCTTCTGGTCGGAGTTCCCACTCGCCGCCGGCGCTGGATGGCAATGATGGTACTGCTCTGGATCGTCGCGGCTGCGGGCGTAATCGGATGCGGCTCAGGCGGGGCCTCGAACTCTGGCTCAGGCGGTTCCAGTATTCCGGCAACCACCGCAGGCGCCTACAGGTTTACCGTGGCAGGAACGGATTCGGCTAACTCAAGCATTACAGCCTCCACAAGCGTAGCTGTTACTGTGCAGTGAGCCGCTGATCGGTTGGAGAAGACGTGGGGATATAAAGCGTTTCGCGCCTGCTGCGATGTTAGAACTCCAGCCGCAGCGCGAATTGAATTTCGCGCGGCGTTCTGGTCCCAATTGGGGTGGTGCTGGCGGTGGATACTTGCGGCTCAATGCTCGATGGCGATGTCCCTGCAGGCGGCAGCCAGATCTCTTCCAGCGGCAAACTGTACTGGGCGCGATTGAAGAGATTGAATGTCTCGCACCTGAATTGGAGCTGGACGCGCTCGGCGAGCGGAATGCGCTTGGAGAGCCCGAGATCGGTCTGCCACAGGCTTGGACCGCGAGCGATGTTGCGCGGGGTGTCGCCGTAGCCGGAGTCCGGAACCGCGGTAAAGGCCGCAGGGTTGATCCAATTCATGGCCGTTCCTTGGATCGTCTTTCCGCCCGGTGGAGTGAGCGAAACTCCGGGAACCAGATTCGGACGCTGATTGGTTGTGTAGCCGGTAGCCACCGACGAGCTGGAGCGGGAGTAGGTGACGTTGAGCGGGGTACCAGTGCGCGCCGCAACAATGTCCGTCACACTCCAGCGGCCCAGGACTGCGCCGGCGATTCCCGGTTGAGACAGGAAGGCCTTTCCATGGCCGAAGGGAAGATCGTAGACGGCATTGGCATTCACGACATGGCGTGCGTCAAAGTCGCCCGAGGCGCGCTCACAGGCCATGCAGGCGGGGTTCTGTGGATTGTCTGAATCCCCGCCTCCAGGGGCGTCCTGGTCGATCTGGTGAGAGTAGGTGTAGTTAGCGGAAACCAGGAGTCCATGGGTGAAGCTGCGCTGAAGACTGGCGACAAAGCCATCATAGGAGCTGCTGTTGGAGTTGCCCCGCCATCTTACCTGGCCAAAGGCCGGATAGGGGCGCAGCCCGGTTGCCGGATTGATGAGATTGACATACGAGGTAATCAGCAGGAAGGCGCCTTTGCTGCCCACATAGGAGAGTGTGCCGACCAGGTCGTGGGGAAGCGCCCGCTGAACCGAGAGTCCCCACTGAGTGACGTACATGTCTTTACGGTCGCGGTAATCGGCGTTCGCCGATACGGTGCCGGGGCCGTTCAGGAAGGGTGTAATCGGGTAAGAAAGCCCCGGAGTTGACTTTGCGCTGAGCGAATACGCGCCAACCTCGTTTTTGATGGGCACATTCTGGTCGTCGAGCTGACCGTCGCCGTGGTAGAGACCGAAGCCGGAGCGAATCACCGTTTTGCTGTTGCCGAGAGCCGACGGCGACCAGGCAACGGAGATGCGCGGATCGACGTCGAGCGTATTGGGGTTGCCGAAGCTGGCTCCCACGCCGCAGAAACCCTGTGGTCCGCAGGTGGCGAAATCAAAGGGATTGGCTTTGCCGTGGAC
>JBAUCP010000047.1:0-11307 GCA_049677625.1 Occallatibacter sp.
CCTGCTTGAAGCCGTGCACGGCTTCGGCGCGCTGCTCCGCCAGGGCTGGCGTCCCAAACGCACCATCGTCTTCTGCAGTTGGGATGCCGAAGAGGAGGGCCTCATCGGCTCAACCGAGTGGGCCGAGCAGAATGCGCAAGCCCTCCAGAACGCCGTCCTCTACTCCAACGTCGATGTCGCCGTCTCCGGACCCGATTTCTCCGCCTCCGCCGTGCCTTCGCTCAAGGAGTTCGTCCGCGAAATTACCCGCTCTGTTCCCAGCCCCATGGCCGGAACGGTCTTCGAGCAGTGGAGAACCCACGACGCGAGCGAAGGCGCGAAGCATGAGAGCAACGCCACGCCTGCGACCCCTGGCGAGATACCGCTCGGCGACCTCGGCTCCGGCTCCGACTACACGCCCTTCCTGCAGCATCTCGGCGTACCCTCCACTGACATCGGCTCAGACGGCCCCTACGGCGTCTACCACTCCGCCTTCGACGACTTCGCCTGGTACACCCAGAACGCCGACCCCCACTTCCTCTATCTCCAGGAGATGGCCCGCATCTTCGGCCTTGAGGCCCTGCGCATGGCCGACGCCGACGTGCTGCCCTACGACTACGTCGCCTACGCGCGCGAAATCTCCCAATATATCGACGCCGCCAAAGCCAAAGCGAGCAAAGACACTTCGGATTCGGGTCTTGCCTCGCTCGACTTCACCGCCGCCGCGTCCGCCTCCGCCCGCTTCACCGCAGCCGCGCAAAAGGTGCACGCGCTCCAGTCCGCGCCCTCCGGCGACCTGGCCCGCCTCAACGCCACGCTGCGCCAGGCTGAGGCCGATCTGCTCTCCCCCTCCGGCCTGCCCAACCGCCCCTGGTACCGGCACACCATCTACGCCCCCGGCGAGTACACCGGTTACGCCGCCGTTGTCATCCCCGGCGTCAACGAAGCCATCGACGCCAAAAACCCAACCCTGGCCACGCAGCAGCTCGCCGTGCTCGCCCAAGCCCTGGACCGCGCCGCCCAAACCCTAGAATCCGCCCATTAACCGACCGCGTTCGTACGCTGCATGGATGCCTATAGATTTGCGCTAAGTTATTGATGATTAAGCTAGAACGCTGTCATCCTGAGCGACCGGAGCGTAATCGGGGTCCCCACGGACGGGTCTTAGCCCGTGGGGTGGTGGAGCGTAGGGAGTCGAAGGACCTGCATTTGTTTTTCTGGCGAAAGATCAGCCTACCGCCTGCATTTTCTTCTTATTACCTCAGGGTACGACCATCGCGTCATACGAGTTACCGGCTGGGCACAGCCCACTCACGCCGAAGAGCTATTCCCAGTCGTTGCGCCGTTGCGCTACCTTTCATTCAACGATTCAGATAGTTCAGGAAGACCCTTCCAGGGGGGAAGGAAATCATGATCGATTTCCTGCTCGGCTTTTCTTTTGTTGCCTTGATTCTCACGCCTCTCGTGGTGGCCTACACGCGCCACCCAACCCCTGCCCGCGTAGCCACAAAAAACCCCTCCAAACGCTAGGCCGCATCGAAATGTAAATCTGCGCTAAGTTATTCATCATTCAACTTGAGCGCTGTCATCCTCAGCGAAGTTTGGCGCGTTTTCTGCGCCAGACGGAGTCGAAGGACCCGCTTTTCGGGCACTCCATTTATGCAATGAACTTTTAGGACACCACACTAACTCCCCTTCGCCCTAACAACCCCCTTCGAGAACAACTTTCACCGCCACATCGCACCTCCCCGCGTTTGACCCCCGTCCTGAACCCTCGTATCGTTGCAATAGACATGAATCTCTCCGGGAACAGATTCCGGATCGGCATAGCTGCCGCGGTGATCGTTGGCACCATCGCCTGGCTCGCCTACTCCGGTTACGGCGCAAACAAGAGCTACTACGTCACCATCGCCGAACTGGGCGGCATGGGCAACAAGGCTTATACCAGCCAGTTGCGCGTGGAGGGCTTCGTCAAGCCCGGCTCCATCCAGCAGGACGGAACCCACGTCACCTTCGTCCTGAACGAGTACGAGAGCCACAACCCCAAGGCCCCCACCGGCCGTCTGCTGACCGTGGCCTATAACGGCTCCGAGCCGCCGCCTGACACCTTCAAAGACAACGCCCAGGCCCTCGCCGTGGGCACCTATGGCCGCGACGGCGTCCTTCACGCCACCCTGCTCCAGGCCAAGTGCGCCAGCAAGTATGCGCCCGCACCCGGCGCAGCGCCATCCGGTCCCGCCACCACCCGGCCGGCAACGGCTGCCAACGCCGCGTCTGCCGCCCCGGCAACCCAATCCGCCGCAACCCAACCCGCCGTAAATTGACGGGCCGGCCGCCTCGATGAACGCCCATCCCGCCGAGGACCCAACCGCTACGCTCTGCGCCCGGCTCGATCAGGTCTCACGGCTCTTCGGCTCCTTCGCCGCGCTCCGCCAGGTCTCCATCGATCTCGAGCCCGGCCGCTGTTACGTCCTGCTCGGCGAAAACGGCGCCGGCAAATCCACCCTGCTGCGCATCCTGGCCGGCCTGCTGCGTCCCAGCTTCGGCACACTCCGCCTCTTCGGCAACCTGGAGCCGCACGAGGTCCGCGCCCGCATCGGCTACATGAGCCACGCGCCCATGCTCTACGACGAGCTCACCGCCCAGGAGAATCTCCGCTACTTTGCCGCGCTTTACCCCGGCCGCGACTGCCTCACCCCCGCTGACGCGCTCCGCCAGGTCGGCCTGGACCCCGCGCTCAACCGCACCCTGGGCCAGTATTCGCAAGGCATGCGCCAGCGCACCTCGCTCGCCCGCGTCCTGCTCCCCGTTCCCGAGCTGCTTTTGCTCGACGAGCCCTTCTCCAACATGGACATGGAAAGCGCGCGCCAGATGGTCGAGCTGCTCGCCCGCTTCCGCCAGAGCGACCGCACCATCGTGCTCACCACCCACCAGCGCGAGCTCGCCATGCCCATCGCCGATTTCGTGCTCACCCTCCACGCCGGCCGCGTCGCGTCACTTGAACCGGGGTCCCCCGCGACAGGTCTTCGTCGCGGGGGTGGTGAGCGCGGAGAGCCATCGCTATGAAGACCAACGGCGCGCGCTTCCTCGAATCCCTCGCCATTCCCTTCGAGCTGCGCGAGTACGAAGTCGACCCCGAAGATCTCTCCGCCATCACGGTGGCGAAGAAAATCTCCATGCCTCCCGAGCAGGTTTTCAAGACCCTGCTGACCACGGGAGGCCCGAACATCCACGTCTTCGCCGTAATCCCCGGTGACGCCGAGCTCGACTTCAAGAAACTCGCCCGCGCCGCCAGTCTGCGCAAAGCCGAGATGGTCTCGCTCAAAGACGTGCAGCCGCTCACTGGCTACATCCGCGGCGGCGTAACCGTCTTCGGCGCCAAGAAAGCCTATCCCGTCTTCGTCGATGAAACCGCCATCCTCTTCGACCGCATCAGCGTCTCCGCCGGAACCCGCGGCACGCAGTTGATCCTCACCCCCGACGACTACATCCGCGCCTCCCAGGCCCAAACCGCCGACCTGACTAAAGACGCCGTAAAACTAACCGGGGGAGGACAGTCATCATGACCCGCGCCCTCCTCGATCCAAGCAAGAACCTGGGTGCCCCACCTTCGCCGATTCGCGTTCTTTGCGAATCGGTTAAGGTGGGAGACCAGCCCAACTCACCAAAAGACGATAATTCGGAGAACAAGCCGGGTGCCCCATCCTTTCGCGCACTCTGCGAAAGGGTGGGAAACCACGAACCCAACCCGTCGAATGGAAGCATCGTAAACGTGAATCCGGGTGCCCCACCTTCGCCGATTCGCGTTCTTTGCGAATCGGTTAAGGTGGGAGACCAGCCCAACTCACCAAAAGACGATGGCCCGGAGAAAAAAGAAAAATGACCCGCGCCCTCTGGACCCATCTCGTCAAAGACCTTCGCATCGAGTGGCGCTCTCTCGACGCCATCATCTCCATGCTCTTCTTCTCCGGCCTGGTCGTGGTCCTGTTCTCCATCGCCTTTGACCCGCACGGCCAATTCGCGCAGCAGATCGCCGGCGGCGTGCTCTGCGTAGCCACCATGTTCGCCTCGGTGAGCGCGCTCAACCAGGCCTGGGCCCGCGAAATCCGCCATCAGGTCATGGACGCGCAGCGCATGGTCCCCTCGCCCGCATCCGAGCTCTATCTCGCCAAGGTGATCGTCAATTTTCTCTTCGTCACCATCGTGCAGATCGTGCTCGCGCCCTTCTTCTTCATCTTTTACGATCTGCACATCGCCGGCCAGGCCTGGCTGCTGGCGCTGGTGCTGCCGCTCGGCACATGGGCGCTGGTCTCGAACGGCATCTTCTTCGCCGCGCTGGCCATGAGCAGCCGCAACCGCGAGTTGCTGCTCTCCATCATTCTGTTCCCAATTTTTATTCCGGCATTATTGGCCATGGTCCTGGCCACTACCGCCATCCTCACCGGCGACAGCGACCCCACCCTGTGGATCAAGATGCTGCTCGGCTACGACATCATCTTCACCACCGCCAGCCTCTTGCTTTTCGACATAGCCCTCCACGCCGAATAACAGTAATTTCTCAACAAAGCACTGTCATCCTGAGCGACCGAAGCGTAGCGCAGGGAGTCGAAAGCCTGCCCTGAGCGAAGTCGAAGGGGACCTGCATCTGGGATGCTCAATTTGCGAATCGAATCTTGACCTGAAGCCCGCTCACGAGAACCGCGTCCTCCGCCAAAGCATCGTCCCGCAAACAAACAGCGGAATGAGCGTGCCGATCATCAGCACAATCATCCACGGCAGGCTCACATAGATGTGCTGCGCCCGCGTGCCGATCGCCAGCCACGCAAAGATCCCGACCGCGACGCACACGATCAGAATCTCCCACCACCGCTTCGTATGCGCTCGGTCAGCCAGCGGATCGTCGCCGCTGACCACCGCGGCCACGGTACCCGAGTCCAGGCTGTACCGGTCGCACTCGCGATGCATCGCCGCGTGCCAGTTCTCCATCTCCGAGGGCGGCGGCTCGGCCATGCTGATCGACACCGCGCCTACAATCATGATCAGCGATCCGGTAATGATCAGCAGCTTGCCCGCCGGAGCCAGCCCCGCGAACTCTGCAAACACCAGCGCGCCCCACGCCAACCCCCAAAGCTGATTCGTATTCGAAAGCGGAATGCCGCGCCCGATGCCGATATACTTCGCCGCGTACTGCTGGAACAGGTCGCCGATCACCCAGCAGAACCCACCCAGAAACGGCCAGAACAGCATCGTCCGCGCCCGGTGCAGCTCGGCGACCACCGGGGACATGCCGCCCAGGTTGATCGCGGTCAATACATAAACGGTGCCCAGCTCCCCAAACGTAAAGATCGTCACAAACGAGAGCGGATTCATCCCGCTGATGTACGCCTTGCGATAAGGAATGTACATGGTGCCGAACATCAGGCCTGCGCCTAGCGCGGCAATAATCCCCGTCGCGACCCGGCCCGGCGCGCCCGACGACGACTGCGCCGTGGCAACCGCAAGCACCGTCGCGCCAAACACAATCGCCGCCGCCCCACCGATCACCTTGGCCCAGTCCTTCGCCCTTGATCCATGCAGCTCCTTGAACAGCAGGCATCCCCACGCCAGCCCGACCAGGCTGTTCGTGTTCCACAGCGGAAACGCAATGGCCAGCCCCACATTGCGCACTGCAAAGATCGTGAGCGTATTGCCCACCGCCCACAACATGCCCGCCAGCACCGCCCACACAATCAGGTGCGGCTTGTCGCGCAGATCGTTGAACAGAAATCCTGTGCCCTTCAGCAGCGTGGGAACGGTCCAGCGCGCCACAAA
Organism: Occallatibacter sp.; assembly: GCA_049677625.1. Taxonomy (GTDB): domain Bacteria; phylum Acidobacteriota; class Terriglobia; order Terriglobales; family Acidobacteriaceae; genus Telmatobacter. The sequence continues at coordinate 5,791 of JBAUCP010000047.1, forward strand.
GGCGCCCATCACCATGCCCATCGAGATCAGGAACGGCGAGAAGCCCTCGTTAACCAGCTTCGTCGGAGCCTCCGCGCTGCCCAGCCACACAGCCGCGGCCAGCCCGCAAAAGACACCCAGGTGATGCAGCGATTGTGTAGAGCGCGCAGATACCGCGGTTGCCTTGGTTGTTGCGTTCGGGCTCACAGGCGTCACCTCAGCGTCATCAACAACGTGGTTCCCAGTATCAGCACCACCACCGGCACCCACAGGTGCAGGTCGGTAAGAATACACATCAGTTTCGATCGATTCATTCAGGACACCTCGCTCAGCCGCACCGGCCTGTGCTCATCATGCGATTTGCGCGCCGCCAGCGCCATCACCACCGGAACGCGGCTGTCGGCGCCGGTCACCGGCGTCGGCTTGTCCTCAAGCACCGCACGCGTAAACAGTTCGAGCTCCAGCGCGAAACTCTCCGTGTAGCGCTGCATGAAGAAGTTCAAAGGCAGATCAGTGTAAACGGATTTTTCGCCGCTGACTACAACCTGATTCGGATATCGGTTTTCGCTGGCGATCTTGCCCTTGCTGCCCAGGATCTCCACGCGCTGGTCATAGCCGAAGGTGGCCTTGCGGCTGTTGTCGATGGTGCCGATCGCGCCGCTCTTGAAGCGCAGCACCACCACCGCGGTGTCGAAATCTTCTTCCTTCGCAAAACCGGGGTCTATCGCCGTCGCCGCGGCGTACACCTCCTCGACCTCGTCGCCCAGCAGATAGCGCGCCATGTCGAAGTCGTGAATCATCATGTCCAGAAACAGCCCGCCCGAGGGCCGCAGATACGTGAGCGGCGGCGGCGCAGGGTCGCGGCTGACGATGTGCATCAGGCTCGGCGCGCCAATCTCTCCGCCGGCCACGGCCTGACGCACCCGAATAAAGTTTGAGTCGAACCGCCGGTTGAAGCCCACCTGCAGCTTCACGCCCGCCGCAGCCACCGCGGCCAGCGCGCAGTCAATCTTTTCCAGGCTCAGCGAAACCGGCTTCTCGCAGAAGATGTGCTTGCCGGCCTTCGCCGCCTGCACAATCAAGTCCGCATGCGTGTCGGTCGATGTGCAGATCAGCACTGCATCGATCTTCCCATCCGCAAAAATCTCCGCGGCCGAATCGGCGACCCTGGGAATATTGCATCGAGCCGCCAGCGCACGCGCTGCCTCCAGATTCACATCCGTGATGGCCGCAATCTCAGCCTCCGGCAGCCGGAAGGCCAGCGTCTCCGCATGCACGCGCCCAATCCGCCCCGCCCCGATGATTCCAAAACAAAGTCTCCCAGTGGTCATTCGTGCCCTCATAAAAACCGTTTGAGCAAAATAGCTTTTCGTCTCGAGTGTCCCGTCTCCAAAGTCCGCCTCATCGATACTCTGTCATCCTGAGCGAGTCCACCTTACCGATACTGTGTCATCCTGAGCGAGTCCGCCGCGCGGACGAGTCGAAGGACCTGCTTTTGGGACGCTTCATAACGCAATGAGCCGGGTGCCCCAGGTCTCGATTTTGAGACCTGGGAAAGCACAACCCTCAACAAACACATCTCCACACCCATCAAGCAAAATTCCCTTCAATCGACCGGATATACTCCCGGTTCCGCTGCGCGCTCTCTTTCGGTGTGCCCATCCCCGGCAAAATGTCCTGCTCCACCAGCGCGTAGCCTTTGTAATCGTGTGCAGCGAGCCACCGAAGAAGAGCCGGAAAATCCACGCACCCCTTGCCCAACTCCGGATACAGGCCGTTCCGCATCGCCGTAAAGTAATCCCACTCCTCATCGCGGCTGCGTCGCGCAATCGTCGGCTCAATATCTTTCAAATGGATGTACCAGATGCGGTCCTTATATCGGTTGAGCGCCGCCACCAGGTCAACCTCTTCGCCGCCCGTCCCGTGGCAATAGTGCCCGGTGTCAAACACCAGCCCCAGCCGCTCAGGACTTGTGAGGTCGAGCAGCGTTGCAATCTCGTCCGGCGTCTCCACATAGCCCGCGCAGTGGTGATGAAACACTGTGCGCAGCCCCGTCGCATCGAACACCTCGCGCGCAATCCGGTCCGCACCGCCGGCGAAGGTCCTCCACTCGTCCTTGCTCAATCCCGCGCTCGCCGGCACGCGCCCCGCCAGCTTCGTGCGCACAGGGTCGGTGCCGTTGTCGTCCGAGAGCACCAGGTAAGGCGCCTGCGTCGTCGCCACCGCCGCGATCAGTCGCGCCGTCTTCACCGCCATCGCCGCGCCCTCGCCGTGCGCCGCCGGATTCTTGAGCGCCACCGGCACAAACGCGCCCAGCATCACCAGGTTATTGCGCTTCGCCAGCTCCACCTTCAGCGCAGACGGGTCCGTAGGCATATAGTCCCAGTCGCCCAGCTCGGTCCCCGTGTATCCCGTCTCCGCCAGCTCATCGAGCATGCGGTCAAACGGAATCTGCTTGCTCTTGTCCTGATGCTCCAGCGTCCCCCAGGAACAAGGCGCATTCCCCACTAGCAACTGCTTCATTCATGCTCCTTGACGTTCAAGCTTCTAGCTTCTAGCCTCTAGCTTCTAGCCAGCCTGTGCCGCCGATAAGACCCACAACTCCACGCTCATGCACGAACAGCTAGCAGCTAGAAGCTAAAAGCTAGAAGCTGCTTTCAGAACTTCCTGCTCCACTCCCGCGGCCACCGCTCCACCACCACCTTGGTCTGCGTATAAAACTCCACCGCGTGATGCGCCTGCGCGTGCAGATCGCCAAAGAAGCTCTCGCCCCATCCGCTGAACGGGAACGTCGACATGGGCGCAGCCACGCCCACGTTGATGCCCACGTTGCCCGCGTTCACCTCGTAGCGGAAGCGCCGCGCATTCGCGCCATCGGTGGTGAAGATGCACGCCATGTTGCCGTAGCTGCGCCCATTCACCAGCGCAATGGCCTCTTCAATCGTGCTCGCGTGCATCAGGCTCAGCACCGGCCCAAAGATCTCCGTCCGCGCCGCCTCCGCATCCGGCGGCACATCGTCCAGCACCGTCGGCATCACGAAGTAGCCGCCTTCGTAGCCGGAAACCTTGCCCCCGCGCCCGTCGACAAGTACGCGAGCGCCGTCGCGCTCGCCTTTGGCAATCAGCCCCTCGATGCGCGTCTTGCTCTCGGCCGAAATCACCGGCCCCATCTCCACGCCCGCCGCCGCGCCGTAGCCCACCTTGCGATTCGTCGCGGTAGCCACAATCTGCTCCGTAAAACTCGGCCGCGCTTCACCCACGGTAATCGCCACGGAAGCCGCCAGGCACCGCTGCCCCGCGCAGCCAAACGCCGAGTCGGCCAGAATCCGCGTCGTCATCGTCATATCCGCATCCGGCATCACCACCACCGGATTCTTCGCGCCGCCCTGGCACTGCGCGCGTTTGCCGTTCGCCGCCGCGCGGCTGTACACATACTTCGCCGTCGCCGTCGAACCCACAAAGCTCACCGCGCGAATACCGGGATGATCGAGAATCGCGTTCACCGCATCGCGCCCGCCATTCACCAGCTGTATCACGCCCTTCGGAAATCCCGCTTTCTCGATAAGCTGAAAAATCTTCTGCGACGTAATCGGCACGCGCTCAGATGGCTTCAGCAAAAAGCAGTTTCCCGCCGCAACCGCATACGGCATGAACCAGAAGGGAATCATCCCCGGAAAGTTGAACGGCGTAATCGCCGCCGCCACGCCCAGCGGCTGCCGGATCATGTGCTCGTCGATGCCGCTCGCAATGTCTTCACAGTTCGTCCCTTGCATCATCATCGGCATGCCGCACGCGGTCTCGACGTTCTCAATCGCCCGCTGCATCTCGCCCTTGCTCTCCGCCAGCGTCTTGCCGCACTCGTTGGTGATTGAGAGCGCAAGCTCCTCGCGATGCTCTTCAAGCAGCGTCTTCAGCTTGAACAGCGGCTGCACGCGATCCACCACCGGCGTGCGCCGCCAGTCAATAAACGCGCGCTCCGCAATCTCCACTGCCTGGTTCACATCCGTCGCCGTCGAGAGCGGCACCTCGGCCAGCACCTCGGCAGACGCGGGATTGATCACAGCAAGCACCTCGCCGGCGCTCGACGCGCGCCATGCGCCGTCTACGAAATTCTGCAATCGTTCACTCATAACACGCTCCTCTACTAGTACCGCGACCTGGTGAATTTGTGATCGTGCCCATGAACTTGGGTGCCCCAGGTCTCGCTTTTGAGACCTGGGAAACCACAAATCTACACGGTCGTAGTACTACAGATAATGCCGTTCGCGCTTGCGCGCCGTTTCATAGCTGGCCCGGGCCTCGCGCACGCTCTCCACCTCGGAAACCTCGGCCACCGCCACATCCCACCACGACTCGTATCCTGGCACGCCCACTGAAGCATCCGTCTCGATCACCACCACAGTGGTGCGGTCCATCGCCTTCGCTTCTTCCAGCGCCTTCTTGAACTCCGCGAGATTCGCAGCCGTAATTGCATGCGCACCCAGGCTGCGCGCATTCGCCGCAAAGTCCACACGCAGCACCTCGCCGTCCAACTGTCCTGAAGCGGGGTTGCGCACGCGATACCGCGTTCCAAATCCCTCCTGGCCCAGCGAGCGGCTCAGGCTGCCGATGCTGGCGTAGCCGTGATTATCCACCAGCACGATGATGATCTTGATCCCCTCCTGCACCGATGTTGCGATCTCCGTCGGCATCATCAGATATGTGCCGTCGCCCACAAACGCAAACACCTCGCGGCTCGGATCGGCGAGCTTTGCGCCCATCGCGCCCGGAATCTCATAAGCCATGCACGAGTAGCCGTACTCCATGTGGTAGCCATTCGGCGTGCGTGTGCGCCACAGCTTGTGCAGGTCGCCGGGATGGCTGCCCGCCGCCGACAGCAGCACATCGCGCGGTCCAGATGCCTCCCAGATCGCGCCAATCACCTCGCACTGCGCCGGCTTGCCGGGAGTAGCGAGATGAAACAGCCGGTCAACCTCAACCTCCCACTTCGCTTTCAGCTCCTGCGTCTCGGCCGCATACTCAGCCGGCACGCGATAGTCCTTGAGCGCCGCCGTCAACGCTTCGAGCGCCACGCGCGCATCCGCAACAACAGGAATCGCGCCCACCTTGTACGCATCGAACTCCGCCGTATTGATGTTCACGAACCGCACCTGCGGATTCTGAAACGCCGTCATCGAAGCCGAAGTGAAATCCGAGTAGCGCGTGCCGATGCCAATCACCAAATCGGCCCCATGCGCCAGCCGGTTCGACGCCAGCGTGCCCGTAGCGCCCATCGCGCCCATGCACTGCGCATGATCCCACTTGAGCGACCCCTTGCCCGCCTGCGTCTCCGCAACAGGAATACCGGTCTTCGCAACAAAATCGCTGAGCGCCTCTGAAGCCTCGCTCATCAGCACGCCGCCGCCGGCCACAATCAGCGGCTTCTTCGCCGCGCCAATCGCCGCAACCGCGCGATCCAAAGAAATTTTGTCGGGTGCGCCGCGGCGAATCAGCCACGCCCGCTTCTCGAACAGCTCTTCCGGATAGTCGTACGCCTCG
>JBAUCP010000048.1:0-2133 GCA_049677625.1 Occallatibacter sp.
CAGAGCCGATCGCCTCGACCGAAGGGGAGTACGCGGCAATCTCCGGCAGCCAGGCGTAGATATCGCTCACGCCGTCGATGCGGGTGTTGTTGTTGCTCCCGGTTACACCGTTTACGCTGACAAACAAAGTGTCGCCGGGATTTCCGGCTTCCGAGTGGTCGGTAGTCGGCGGTGTAAAGCCGGGAAGAGTTATATACAGGCTTTGGAAGTTGCGCATATTGGTGCCCGGAGTTGAAATGAGGTTTTGCACCTGTGCTGCTTCCAATTCCGAAGATACGATTGCGGTATCCGTCTGGAGCTCGGGCGGAGCGCCGGTTACCGTAACGGTCTGGCCCACAGTCGCCGGTTGCATTTGAGCGTCGAAGCGCTGCTCGGTATTGGTTTGAATGATGATCCCCTGCCCCATGGTGCTGGCGAACGTCTTTGCCTCAATCGATACCTTGTAGGTACCGGCTCCCAGGTCCGAGAGGCGATAGGCGCCGGAACTATCCGTCGTCCCGGTCTTCGCGACGCCGGTTCCGGTGTTGGTAGCAACCACTGTTGCGCCTGCAACTGAGGCTCCCGTGGAGTCCGTTACGTTGCCAACCAGCGTGCCGTAGAGAACCTGCGCCTGGCTTGAACGCGGCGTCAGTATTGCGAGCAGCCCCACGAACAGCAAGCCGAGGAACATTTGCGGGCATCGTCCTCGTAACTGAAACCAATATCTTTCAAATCCAGCACTTTGCATCATGGCCAATTCTCCTTCACCGGATTCACCCGGCAGTGTTTGTCGATCAGGTAGTAAGGTTTGCGATCGCCGAAATCGTGTTCCGGCCGATTCGCACCGCGCCAGGCCAGAGGATGGTGTTCACGGGCCGGCACGAGCAGTTCGGGATTCTTGAGGGTTTCGAGGGTCTCGCCCATGCGTTCGCGGGGCAAACACGACAGAAATAGGTATCGTTACGCGCGTCTTATTAGGAATTCCCATGCGCACTTTCGTACGGCAGACGGAGGCCGGCAACCGGGAACTGCATCCTGAGATATCCATTGCTTTGATTGCCGAACTATATACGTTCCATAGGTATGATTGTCAACCGAAAATGCTGGCCGGACCGACCGGCCCCTTTCCGACGCCGTTTTCAGCCCGGTCCATTCCGGCTGCAGGCGGCAAAAGACGGAAGGAACCCGCTGGTTTTGGGGAATGCCAAAGACCCTGCGCGGCCGCAATCCTTCACAGGGCTCAAGGCAATGAGCCCGGTCGTCAACAGCCCTGCGAACGGCCTTCGGCCTTTTCGGACTGCGTCAAATCGTGAGCCGCAGCCCTCCAAAGCTTCGTGACACGAATAAATTATCCAATCTCCGCCAAGCGTTTTAGCCGGCGTCCAGGGCTGGGTGACGGGCGCACCAGAGCTGCCCTGAGCATGTCTGCGCATCCGGCGGGCGCCGCCAGCGCTGAATGGCCCAAAATGCGAACCGGTTTTGCACTGAGGCGGCGCAGGCGCGCGGGTGCATAAGCCGCCTGCCACGATAATCTTGAAGTCAATCGTGATCCGCGAAGACTTGCAATCCGAGATTGAGGCCGAGACCGCTCCCGAAACCGGTCCCGAGACCGCTCCAGAGCTGCCCGTGCTCGAAAAAGCCGCATCGGAGCTTACGCCCTTCATGCGCCAGTGGACAGCGGCCAAGCGCGAAAATCCGGACGCGCTGCTCTTCTTCCGCATGGGCGATTTCTATGAGCTCTTCTATGACGATGCCATCGTAGTGAGCCGGGAGCTGCAGCTCACGCTGACGGCGCGCGACCGCGAACGGTCGCAGCCCATGTGCGGCGTTCCGTATCACGCGGTGGAGGGATATCTGGCGCGCCTCTTGCGCAAGGGCTACCGCATTGCTCTGTGCGACCAGATGGAGGACCCGAAGTTAACCAAGAAAATAGTCCGGCGCGAGGTGACGCGAGTGCTCTCGCCGGGAACCGCGCTCAACGCGCAGGCTGGTCCGGAGCAGAACAACTTTCTGGCGGCGCTGTATGAGAGCGGGCGCGGCGCGGCGGCCGTCTGCGCAATGGCGCTGCTGGACGTTTCCACAGGCGAGTTTCGTACGGCGGAGTTTGCCGGTCCCAAGGCGCGGCAGCAGGCCATCGACGAGCTGCTGCTGGCC
>JBAUCP010000049.1:0-4262 GCA_049677625.1 Occallatibacter sp.
GTAACCTGTAAACTGGTCCCGCTGAACCACGGAGGGCCCAACAACAAGAACAAAAGCCTTCCTAATAAGGAAAAACTGTCAGGGATGTGCCCGGTCTAAAATGTCAGACTTCTGCCCGGCCGTTCAAAAGACGCGCTGAGGGTGGGACACCCGGGCTGTTTGCGCTGGTTGAGATCCCATGTGTGACTGTTAGGGTTTGTGCTTTCCCAGGTCTCAAAAGCGAGACCTGGGGCACCCGGCGTTTTGGGGAATGTGCCGGTTCGGGCCGAAGGCAGGGAGTTATTTGGGATGGGTACGGTGGGTTGTAAAAGGCCGTAGATAACGATTGAAAAACTTTAGATAGATATCCCACCTTAGACGATGCGCAAAAGGACGCGCATCGTCGAAGATGGGGCACCCGGCATACCTGCCACGCGAACGCGGCGTTTCACTCTGCACGGTACAAAAGTACCGTGGGCTGCCGATCTAGGTTGGTAACCGCACTTTAGTAATTCCGGACACTTAGATACCCTTCAAGAATGGTTACCTCTGGGCCGATTTCCTGAGTGTCGCGGCGCTGAGGTTCGCGGCGCTTGAGGGAATGGAGGCACGGAAGACTGCCCCCGTTCCCAAGGCAAAAGTTCCGGATAGCGCGTTTTCTCAATGGATTTGCTCCGGGTAGCGCAAAAGTGGCATTTCCCTCGGGAAATACCGGGAGCACAATTTTAGCGGAGTGCAGAACAGTAGGAAATGCGCAGCGGACTCCGCGCGGACCGAAGACAACGGGTCGCGCAGAAATGAGTGAATTGGTATGAAATCTTTTGGATTACTCCTGAGTCTTGTTGTGGCGGCTGGTCCGCTGGCTGTGACCGCGCCTGGCGCCTTTGCGCAGAACGCGAAAGAGAATGTAAGTCCGGCCGAGGCGCGCATCGTGGCCGCCTGCCAGGTGGTGGACGAAGCTGTCCAGGTGCAGGAGACGCTGGACCGGTTCGACTCCGGGCTGGCTTCGCACGACGTGCAGCAGCTTCAGGCTGCGGGAATCGAGCCGGTCAGCGCAAAAGGCTGGCAGCGCTTTTTCAGGAGCAATCCTGAGGCGAAGGTGACGGACAACTGCCCGGTTACTTCGCTGTTCATTGCCGGCCAGACGGCGATGTGGAACTGCACCGAGACGTCGACGATCAATTCGGCGGGCAAGCCGACGCAATATGCGCGGCTGATCCAGTTCACGTTCATCAAGAGGGACGGGGAGTGGATGATCTCGGACCGCAAGTAAGCTAAGGCGCGCTGCGCCGGTTCTTAGAGACGAATTAATTTCATTCAGGTTATGGCGGTGCTTTCCCAGGTCTCAAAATCGAGACCTGGGGCACCCATTTTCGTGCTTAGTTGACACTCTGGATGTTGGTCCCGCACTCCTTCCACAGCTTTTCCCAATTCCAAATCCCTGACGTCACCTGGTTGGATAACTTGTATCCGAGTTGATGCGCGAGCATGCATACCTGGCCGCGATGATGGGCTTCGTGGGCGAGCATGTAGCAGAGCATCTCCGGGCCGGCCGGCCAAGGCTGCGCCCAGCCATCTCTTAAAAACTTCTTGACGCGGCCATTGCCGCCGAGCGCTTCAACGAGCATCTCCGTGCAGAGGGCGGCGCTCGCGGCTAGTGCTGCACGGGTCTGTTCGGGCGTGCAGTGCGCGCGGTTGAGCTGCGAGGGAACCTTCAGGTGCGGAGCGGAAAGCCTGATCCACTTGGTGCGGACATTGTGCATGTGCGTGAAGATGGCCGCAATGGTGCGGACGTTGCCGGGAGCTTTCGCTCGCCAGGCGGATGGGTCAAGATGGTCGATGAGCATCTGGTTGATGCGCTCGTTGACGGCGAAGATCTGGACGGCGGATTGGGCAGGTTGCGTGTGAACCTTTTGCGGATGCTTGGCCACGGCTCTCGGCTCCTTCAGCTATCGTACTGCCGGGGTGTTGTAAAATTGTTGCCGTCGCCGCTATGACTATTCTGCTCAATATAGCGTTGCTGATAATCGGCGCCGCATCAACGATGTCCGCTTTCGGCGGCAAAACGTGGCGTGAAGGGCCTGAACCAATCTTGGAACGAATTACCTCGCGGGGCTGGATCTCGCTATTCTGTCTGATCCTGGCTGTGTGCCTAGGAGTAACAAAGGAAATTCGATCTCAAATAGCCGATACATTGGCTAAGAGCAATTCAGAGAAAGAACAAGCAGCCGCAAAGGCCCAGGCCAGGGAGTCGGAACTACAGTTGAAGCTGGCAAACGCCGGGGTTGAGAATCTAAAGCTAAGTGCAAAAGGCGCGCAAGATAAACTGGAGTTGACTGAATCCAAGCTCGAAGCCACAGAAGATACACTCAACGAGGTGAGGAGTAATCTCACCTCAACCCGAGATGATCTTCAAGAGGAAAACAACCTGGGCTTGCTTTCGGTGTTGGCTACGGCGAAGCTGGGTGTCTCCGATATAACCTTCGTCATTCCGTTTACCAGCAAAGGAAATTCGTCGCTTGTTTTCTATAGGGCTTTGATGCCTGGTAACTTTCCAGACGTTTGTCAAGAGCAGACCAAAGTCAATGTTATTTTATCTACGACCAACAGCGATGAGTTTGAGTTTTTGCAATATGAACCCGACGATATCGACGGTCAGCATAACTATACGCATTTAGATACTTCCGAAATCTCCAAGGGCACCGAGGTAAATGAACCTACCGCGGATATCCTGTTGTCTGGAGCGGACTATGAGGACCAAGTCAAATATGTTGTGAGGGCGATAGGGCAAACGTCCTCCAATTCGGCGGCTTACGTGGCCGATATTCATTTCGGGCAAGACGGCCCTTCAGCCAGTGGACTTATAAAGTCTTTGCAGGGGCAAGATGGAAGACCGATAACAATTGTGAGTAGAAATGATCAGGCATCCAATAAACAGTGCTCACAGCTTGTAAACAAATACTTCGCAGCCGCATTTGATAAGGCATATATGAGGCTTACGCTTAACAATGCCGAGCACCTCACGATGTTTTATAGCCTGAAGGCGCTTCCTCAATTTAACGACAAGGGAAATTGGGGGCTTCCTTTTGCGATCGATTCCAAGCCAGGCGTCTCGGCAAACGACGACTTAGGCCAGGTTTTGGACATAGACTGGCCTAACGATCATCAAGGCAAAATGGAACCGTAATTGAAGTTCGGTCCTGCCATCCACCGGAATGGCCACTCAGCCGATCTCATCGTGATTCGCTCGGGCTGCAGTTGCCTGGGAGTGTAGGCTGCGGTGGCTACAATCTTAGCTGAATGACCAACTGGTACCGGCGGGTTTTTCTGCTGGCTGTTCCGCTGATTCTTTCGAATCTTACGCAGCCGCTGCTTTCGACTGTGGACACCGTGCTCTCAGGGCATTTGCCGGGGGCTGCGGCGCTGGGCGGCGTGGCCATGGGCGGCATCTTTTTCAATGCCGTCTTTTGGACCTTCGGCTTTCTGAGAATGGGCACGACGGGGCTGGTGGCTCAGGCGCACGGAGCCGGCGATGCGGCGAGCCTGCGGCTCCATTTCATGCGCGGGATGGCTTCGGCGCTGGCGATTGGCGCGGTGCTGCTGGCGGTGAAGGGGCCGCTGATCGCGCTGACGATTACGCTCCTGGGCGCGAGCCCGGATGTGCGGCAGAATGCGTTGGTGTATTGCCATGTGCGGATCTGGTCGGCGCCGGCGGCGCTGGCCAATTATGTGATTCTTGGCTTTCTGCTGGGGCGGCAACATGCGCGGGCCGCGCTGGCGCTGCAGGCCGCGGTGAACGTGGTGAATGTGGCCGTGGCGCTGTGGCTGGTGGTTGGGCTGCACTGGGGCGTGAAGGGGATTGCGACGGCAACGCTCTCGGCCGACTGCGCGGGGTTTGTGGTGGGGCTGGCGTTGATCTGGTGGGCGTGGCCGCGGGTTGAAGCGCCTGTAGACTGGCGTGAGTTGTGGGATGGGCCGAGCCTGCGGCACTTGTTTGCGCTGAACCGCGACCTGCTGCTGCGGACGCTGAGCCTGGTGGCGGCGTATGGATGGTTTACGCGGGCCGGTGCGCGGGCCGGCGATGCAACGCTGGCGGCGAATGCGGTGCTGTTGAATCTGCACTGGATTGCGACCTATGCGCTGGACGGGTTTGCGAATGCGACCGAGGCGCTGGTGGGCGAGGCAGTGGGCGCGCGGCGGGTGATGGATTACCGCGCGGTGCTGCGGGCTTCAACGGTGTCGGCGGGGGTGGTGGCGGCGGGGCTGTCGCTCCTGTTTGTGTT
>JBAUCP010000050.1:0-2083 GCA_049677625.1 Occallatibacter sp.
TTGTTATGTTGCCAGCCCGCCGTGTCCAGCTCCTCCTTTGTCCAGTAGGAATCGAGCGGGTTATTGATGTTATCCATCATCTTCGACCAGGTATACGCCCCGGTGAAGGTCAGGTTCCTTCCGGTGCGCCGCTGGAACAAGACCTGTCCGGAGTTGTAGTGCGACTTGCCTCCACTGTTGCGGAAATCGATGGTGGAGACGTTGGGAGCGACGCCGTAGTACGGCATACAATTCGGAAAGTTCGGATAAGTTGTGGTGCCGTATTGGGCCTGCAACTCCGCATACGTCGGACCAACGCCAAACGCTGTCGGGTTGCATTGGTTGAGCTGCCAATCGTGAAAGAGATTGCTGCCCGAGGTGCCCACGTAGGCGGCATGGATCGACGTGTTCGCGCCGAGCGAACGCTCGATGCTGACGTTCCAGTTGACCGCCTCGTCCTGGCGGAAGTTGCTGGCCACCTCGTACACGCCGAAGCTTGGGGGCGGTGCGATGAACCCGCCCGCCGTTACGGAGGGCTCCACCAGCGGCTGGTACACCGGCGATCCGGTGGTCACGTTGCCCGGCAGGCCATTGGCCAGGATCAGCGAGCCGCAGGCCGAGTACTCCGCCGGATTGGGATTGACGCTCCCCTCTTCTCCCGTATAAGGAGTTGAGCAGTTCCCGAAGGTCGCGCTGTTGTTTTCCTGTTCGTCGAATGGATAGTTCCTCTCCAGCGTACCGCCGTCGGCGCCAAAGTTGTCTGGGAAGTAGCTGAACCCAACGGCTGCCCGCAGCGCCGTCTTGCCGTTGTCAGGGGTATAGGCAAAGCCCGCACGCGGTGAGATATTCCACTTCTCCGTATTCACGTTCGGACTGCGGTTGCTGGAGGACGCGATCTGATTCAAGCCCGCATTGGGGCCCGATATCACGAAGTTGCTCTGCAGGTTCTTCGTATCCACGGGGGCCGTGTAGACGTCGTAGCGGATGCCGAGGTTCAAGGTCAGCTTGGTGTTCACACGAAAGTCATTCTGAGCGAAGAGGCCCGTCCACTTTACCCGCGTGTTGGGCACGTCGAAGAATTGATCGCGATGGGAACCGTTGAGAGCGCCCACCAGCCAATCTGCAATGGCGGCGCCGTTGGAGCCGGTGCCGGTATAGTTGCCGGTGGCATAGAGCTGCCCGCGAGGATCGTTCTGCGGATTGTAGCAGCGCGCCTGGATGGGCTGGAAGGAGACGCCGAACTTCCAGTTGCTCCGGCCTTTAACCCAGGTGAGCGCGTCGTTGTACTGGTAAATGTTGGAAAGTCTGCCCAGACCCTGAGGTACCCAGCCTGGGTCCCCAGTTTGCAGGAACCCGCTGATATCCACATCGGCGATGCCGCTGGTATCGGGAAAAGCGGTGATATTGCCGTTCGGGACTCCGAGCTTGTTATTTTCGGCAATCCCGTCGGCGGTAGACCACTCGGAGCTGGCGAAACGGCTGAAGCCGATGCGGAACTGATTCATCATGTTGGCGGAGAACGTGTGGTCCCAACCCACTACGTCGTTCGTGGTTTGGTTGGTTGCGTTGGCGTTTCCGTTATTCATGAAGATGGCCGGCGACGCACTGCTACCGACCAGCAACGGCTGTTTGAGGTTCCGGTTGGCATACGACATGCGGGCAAAGAAGCGGTCATGATCTGAGAACGCCCAATCGACGCGGGCGTCTTCCTGCGGCATGGATGCATTGTTCAATTGCACAAAGGTGGCATTGTTGACTTGCCCGGAAAGGTTGTTCAACGGCCACACCGATGACTGGAGGTAGCCCGATGTCGATCCCGCGATCGGCTCGATGTCCGCGGCCGGAACAGTGTCGTAGGTTCCGGCAACCGTATCCGCCGAACTGGCAGTGCACGGCGCTGGGTTCGGCAGTCCATTGGCGAGTGCGCTGTAGTAACACGCCATGGCGTTGGTAATAGGACCGGCGCCGTTCACGTCGAAGCCAGACAGATTTCCGCTGCGGGCCCCCGCCGTGGGCACGCTCGTGATGCCGGAGGATCCCTCAGCGATTTTGAGCCACTGCAGATCTGCTGAGAAAAACAGCTTGTTCTTGATGATCGGGCCGT
>JBAUCP010000051.1:0-5989 GCA_049677625.1 Occallatibacter sp.
TTATCTTAGCGCCAAGCGGATGGACGACGCTACGAGTTCCTGCGGCCAGGGACGGAATTCTGTGAACAACGTGGATGAAACACGGCTTTGAGAACTGGTTTCGAGGGGCGAACGAAGAGAGTGGTAAATCTGCCCCTGGATACTCCGTCTATGGCAATTCCACATCCATTTTGCTACGCTTGAAGTGTCGATTGGCCACAAGATAGGTGACCGGATGATCCAAATTCAGCTGCAACCCGAGATTGAGGCGCAACTGGCCGCCGAAGCTGAGGTGCGCGGCTTGGCGCTCGACCGCTATATCGAGAAAATCGTCGCATCGCGGCCCATCGAAAGCGCCTCAGGCCCTTCCGTTAGCCAGGCAATCGCCGCCATTCGAGTCCTGCGCAAGGGCAATAACATGAGCAGCTCTGAGATCAGGGATTTGATCCACGAAGGCCACAAGTACTGATGGCAATCTTTGTGGCCGACGCCTCGGTCGCACTGGCTTGGTGTCTTCAGGATGAAGCAACCGCGTGGACGGATCAACTGCTTGACGGCCTTCGCAACGGAGACCGCATCGAAGTGCCCGCTCATTGGCCCACCGAGATGTCCAATGGGCTTTTAATGGCCGCTCGCAGAAAGCGTATTCAGCCGGGAGACCCGCAACGGTTCTGGGACCAGCTCGCGAGCCTCCCGATTGTCGTTGAACCGCCCCTGTCGCCCGATCAGGCGAAGACCGTACTGGACCTATGCGAACTTCATAACCTGACCGCCTACGACGCAGCTTATCTTGAATTGGCAAGACGCAAAGGATGGTCTCTGGCCACTCAAGATTCCGATCTGCTGCGGGCTGCCCCTCGTGAAGGGGTGCTGCTCGCCGCGCGGCATCCCTGACGGCAGACTTGAGCATTCTGACGCGTTTCAGCCCAACGGCCTCGCCCTCAACCCCGCCAGAAACTCGTCCGCCCCGCGCGTATTCAACACGTCCTCGGCTGCGAGCCAGGCGCGCTTCAACTGGCGCACGCCGTAGCCCATCTTGCCCAGGTTGCGCGCGTCGTGCGAGTCGGAGTTGATGACAATCCTGCAGCCCAGCTCTTTGGCCAGGCGCAGGTCGCGGTCATTCAGGTCGAGCCGCTCGGGAGCGGCGTTGTGCTCCACGGCCACGCCCAGCTCCGCCGCGCGCTTGAGCACGGCGCCGGTATCGAGCGCGAAGGGCTCGCGGCGCAGGAGCAGCCGGCCGGTGGGATGGCCGAGTATCCGCGTATAGGGATTCTCAATGGCCCGCAGCACACGCGCCGTCATCTCCTCGCGGCTCTGCTCGAAGCGCGTGTGCACGCTGGCGATGACCACCTCCATCTGCGCCAGCACCTCGTTGTCGAGATCGAGCGCGCCGTCGGCCAGAATGTCCACCTCGATGCCGGCGAAGACCCGAATGCGGCCCTCCATCTCGCCGTCCACCTCGCGGATGCGCGCGATGTGCTCGATCGCGCGCTTCTCGTCGAGGCCGTTGGTCATGGCCAGGTTCTTCGAGTGGTCGGTGATGGCGATGTACCGGTAGCCGCAGGCCAGTGCCGCATCGGCCATCTCGCGGATGGAGTTGCGCCCGTCGCTGGCCGTGGTGTGCATGTGCACGTCGCCGCGAATATCCTTGGCGTCGATGATGCGCGGCAGCTCGTGGCGCGCTGCGGCTTCAATTTCGCCCAGGTTTTCGCGCATCTCGGGCTGCATCCAGTCCATGCCCAGCGCGGCGTAAATTTCTTCTTCGGTAGCCGCGGCCACGGTCGATCCATCGTCCAGCCGCGCCAGCGCGTATTCGTTCAGCGTATAGCCCATCTTGAGAGCGCGCTGGCGCAGCGAGACGTTGTGCGCCTTGGAGCCGGTGAAGTACTGGAGCGCCGCGCCGTAAGACTCGGTCGGCAGCAGGCGCACATCCACCTGCAGGCCCTGCTGCACATGAAAGCTCACCTTGTTCTCGCCCTTGGCGATCATGTCGTGGATGCCCGGATAAGCGGCGACGTACTCGACCGCGGCCTGCGTGTGCTCGGGCGCGCAGCCGGGGCCGGTGGCCAGCAGATCGAGATCGCCCTCCGTCTCGCGCCCACGGCGCAAGGAGCCGGCCGGCGTGACGCGGTCGATGCCGGGAAATTTCAGCAGATACTCCGAGATTTGCCGCGCGTGCTCCTCGGCCACGTCGATGCGGAAGCGGCCGGCGGAGCGGCGATAGTCCTCGATGCCCTTGCGCAGCTTTTCAATCTGCTTGGCGCCCATGCGCGGCAGGCCGGCGAGGCGGCCGGCCTCAATGGCCTCGGCAAGCTGGTCGATGCTGGCGATTTTGGCCGCGTCCCAGAAGAGCGCGACCGTCTTGGGGCCCATACCGGGGAGCTTGAGCAGCTCCAGGATGCCGGCGCCGTAGCGTGCGAGCAGCTCCTCGCGCAGCGGCAGAGTGCCGGTGGCCACGATGGCCTGCAGGTGAGAGGCCATGCTCTTGCCGATGCCGGGAATCTCCAGCAAGCGCGACGCGTCAGAAGCGGCAGCCGCCAGGTCCACGGTGGTCTGCTCGGAGGCCTCGGCTGCGCGGCGGTAGCTGCGCACGCGAAAACTATCCGCGCCGTCGATCTCAAGCAGATCGGCGGTCTCGTCGAGAAGCCGCGCAATCGTACGGTTATCCATGCTAGTGGCGCCTCACGCTGCTTCGATCCTCAGAATCGAACCGGATTTATGTTTAGCCCGGATCGATCATCAGTATCGATCATGCGCGGCAAAGAAAGCCACTCCCGCAGCAACCGTGCGATACACACCGGACGCCGTTCCCATGCGGGAACGCGCGCTGCCGTGACGTTCACAGAAAGGACTGGAGGAAGATCAACTGGGGCGCAGTTCACACAAATCTGGCGGCATGCGGCCGACAAGCGAACGCCCGGCCCTGTGCGCCGTTATGCCGCGCTATGGGCGCTATCCCGGAAGCGGATTACGGCATCCGCCTGCGGACCTTTCTGGCCCTCTACAATATCGAACTCGACTTCGTCGCCTTCTTTCAGCGTTTTGTATCCGTCCAGTTGAATTGCGGAATAGTGAACGAATACATCTGGCCCGTCTTCGCGTCCGATGAATCCGTAGCCCTTGGCGTTGTTGAACCACTTAACCTTTCCCTTGTACTGAGCCACAGGTTCCTGCCTTCCTTTTTGGGGTATTGCGGAATCTAGGTGATCGAGGGGGATTCTCACACCGATACCTGCTAAGACGTAAAAAATCAAAGAAAGGTTGATTGGAGCGTTTCAGGAAATGTTCCACAAGGTGAAACGGGCCGGAGATGGGCTCCGGCCCGCGAAATTCGTATCGATTTGAACCCGGATTGGAGCCGAAAAATGCCCGGTCCGCACGGCTGGACCCGCCGCTATTTCTTGCTTCAGACGCCTTTCATGCGCGCGTAGAGCAGCACGCTGGTGAGGGTCTTGCCATCGAGAATTGCTCCCTTTTCAATCATCTTCAGCACGTCGGAGAGCTTCACCAGGCGAAATTCAATGGTTTCGTCTTCCTCAGGATGCGCCGCGCCAGCCTCTAACCCTTCGGCCAGGAAGACCTTCATCGACTCTCCCAGAAATCCGGGGCTGGCGTAGTACTCGACCAGCGGCTTCCATTTTTTGGCCCGGTAGCCGGTTTCCTCGGCCAGCTCGCGCTGCGCGCCGTTGAGCGGCTCCTCGCCGGGGTCGAGCTTGCCGGCGGGCAGCTCCCACAGGAACTGATTGGCGGCGTGGCGATACTGCCGCTCGATCACGATCCAGGGGTTTTTCTTGCTCTTCGAGCTGTCAATGGCCAGAATCACCACGCTGCCGTTGTGGCGGATCACGTCGCGCTCGTTCTTCCGGCCGCCGGGCTCGACGATTCTGTCATGGAGCACGCGGAAGAGCGGGCCGGTGTAAACCACCTCAGAGCTGACGATCAGCGCCCGCTCAACCGAAGGCTGAAGAACCTTGCCGGACTTCTTTCCCTTCTTCTTCGCAGCCTTTTTCTGTTTTGCCGCTTTGGCCTTGCCCGCCGCCGGCTCTTTGCGAGCCGGTTTCGTCTTCGCTTTCTGTTTCCTGGCCATTTCCACCTCTTCGTAGCGCAATGCCATCGCGCTCAATTCAAAAAGAGTATACGCATAAGCCGCACATTGCCGCTCCGTCCCATCCCGGTTCTGCATCGAATCGGCTCCGCATGGCATCCTTAACTGGAGCCCAAATCCAAGCTTCCGCAAAAGGCGAATGAGCCGCAAGTGAACGAATCCCTAACCGTAGACTGTTATCCCGTGACTCTCGCGCCGGGCCTTAGCCGGTTGTTTGTGGACTTTTGCGCCGGAGTGCCGGCCGCGCTCGCCTTTTGCGCCTCGGCTGCCGCACGGGAAAACTGGCAGCAGCGCCCACAGCTTCCGCCGCACTGGCCGGAACTGGTTCGGCTGCTGGCCGAGCAGAATCCATTGCCGTCCGCGGCGCAGGCTCTGGCCGCGCTCGAGCAGGGCGCGGGGACCGTCGTGACCGGGCAGCAGGTGGCGCTCTTCGGCGGACCGCTCTTTACGCCGTTCAAGGCGGCAACGGCCATTGCCCGCGCTCGGCAGGCTACGGCGGCGGGTCATCCACACGCGGCCATCTTTTGGCTGGCCAGCGAAGACCACGACTTCGCCGAGATCGACCACGTCACCTTCCCCGCCGGCCGCGAGCTGGCCAAGCTCGCGTATTCCGGCGTTCCGGCATCGGCTGTGCCGGTGGGCGGCGTAGTGCTTGACGAGTCGATTACGCCGCTCATTGATCGCGCCTGGGAGATTCTGGGCGCCTCCGACGCGATGGACGCTCTCGCCAGCGCCTACAAGCCGGGCCGCACCTTCGCGCAGGCCTTTGCCGATTTCTTTGCCAAGGTCTTCGCCGCGCAGGGGCTGCTGGTTATTGACGCAAGCAGCCGCGACTTCCATCGGCTCGGCGCTCCGGTCTTGCGCGCTGCAATCGAGCGCGCCGACGAGCTGCACGCCGCGCTGGGCGAGCGCAACCGGGCGCTCGAAGCCGCCGGGTATCACGCGCAGGTGACCGTTACGCCGCAGTCGAGCCTGCTCTTCCTCATCGACAGCGAGACCGGCGCGCGGCAGGCGCTGAAGCGCACGGCTCCCACGGCCAGCGAGCCGAATGGGCTGTGGCAAGCCGGCCGGCAGACGTATTCGACCGCGGATCTCACCGGAATTCTCGATACGGAGCCGGAGCGCATCTCGCCCTCCGCGCTGCTGCGGCCGGTTTTTCAGGATTTTCTGCTCTCGACCTCGTCGATCATCGGCGGGCCGGCGGAGATTGCATACTTTGCGCAGTCGGCGGTGCTCTACGAACGCATTCTGGGCCGCCAGACGCCGGCCGCTCCGCGCTTTTCCGCCACGCTCATCGAGCCGCAGATCGGCGAGCTGCTGCGCCGCCATGAGCTTGGGCTCGACCGGGTCCTGAATCGGGAAGGGGCGGAAGACGCGTCCTCGCTGGCCAGGCTGCTCGCCGCACGCGCTATGCCCATCGAGACCAAGAGAAAACTGGCCGCCGCCGGCAACGCACTGGACGCCGAGCTGACCGTGCTGGTCGAGTGGCTGCAGTCGCAGGACAAGGGGCTGGGCCAGTCCGCCGAGACCGCAGCCAGCAAGATGCGCTACCAGATGGATCGCCTGCGCACGCTGGCCGCCAACTTCCAGCTCCAGCGCGAAGCCACGCTGACGCGCCACGCGGAAGCCATCTCGCAGTCGCTCTTCCCCGGCGGCGTGATGCAGGAGCGGGTCCACGGGGCTGCGTTTTACTTTGCGCGCTACGGCCTCGAGCTGGCCGAGACGCTCGCCGCGCAGGCGGCAAATACCTGTCCGGGGCACACGGCAATCTGGCTGTGAAAACGGGGGTCAGGTTTCAGGGATCAGGTTTCAGGGATCAGGGATCAGGGATCAGGGATCAGGGATCAGGGATCAGGGATCAGGGATCAGGGATCAGGGATCAGGGATCAGGGATCAGAAAAACTG
>JBAUCP010000052.1:0-10262 GCA_049677625.1 Occallatibacter sp.
ATCGCGCCCTTAGAATCGCTAGGGAACGCTCTCCACGCTTCCGGGAGCACCGTAGGCCGATTCGCAGTATCGATCGCCTGATCGTAAAAGGAGTTCCTCATGAAGAGAGCGCTGGTCACTGGTATAACCGGGCAGGACGGAGCCTATCTGGCGGAGTTCTTGCTCAAGAAAGGATATGAGGTCCACGGCTTGAAGAGGCGCTCATCTCTCTTCAACACGGACCGTATCGATCATCTCTATGAGGACCCACACGTCGCCAGCCGTCATTTGATTCTGCACTATGGCGACCTGACGGATTCAAGCGGACTGCTTCGCGTGGTGCAGGAGGTGCAGCCCGACGAGATTTATAACCTGGCCGCACAGAGCCACGTGAAGGTCTCCTTTGAGAATCCCGAGTACACGGCCAATGCGGATGCGATTGGTCCGCTGCGCCTGCTTGAGGCCATCCGCATACTGGGGCTGGAGAAATCGGCGCGGTTCTATCAGGCCTCGACTTCGGAGCTGTATGGCCTGGTGCAGGAGATTCCGCAGAAAGAGACCACGCCTTTTTATCCGCGCTCGCCCTACGCGGTGGCCAAGCTCTACGCCTACTGGATCACGGTGAACTACCGCGAGGCCTACGGCATCTACGCGTGCAACGGAATCCTCTTCAATCACGAGTCGCCGACGCGCGGCGGGACGTTTGTTACGCGGAAGATCACGCGCGGGCTGGCGCGCATCAAGGCCGGCCTGCAGGACCGGATCTACATGGGCAACCTGCACGCGCGGCGCGACTGGGGCCACGCGCGCGATTACATCGAGATGCAATGGCTGATGTTGCAGCAGGATGAACCCAGAGACTATGTGATCGCCACCGGTGAGCAGCACAGCGTGCGCGAATTCATCGACCTCAGCGCCGAGTTTCTCGGCATGAAGCTCAACTGGGAAGGCAGCGGCGTGGATGAGCGAGCCTGCGACGAGCGAGGGAACATTGTGGTTTCGGTCGATCCACGCTACTTCAGGCCCACGGAGGTGGAGACCCTTATGGGCGACGCCAGCAAGGCGCGCACCGAGCTTGGATGGTCGCCGCGAATCAGCTTCCGCGATATGGTACGGGAGATGGTGGCAGAGGACCTGGCGGTGGCCGAAAAGGATGCGTTGGTGAAGAGCCACGGTTATGCAACCTATCATCACCACGAGGCATAACGCCGCGAGGTATAAAACATGGAGAAGAGCAGCCGTATCTTCGTTGCCGGGCATCGCGGCCTGGTGGGCAGCGCCATCGGGCGCGCGCTGGAGCAGCAGGGCTACGCCAATCTGCTCAAGAAGACGCGCGCGGAGCTCGACCTTACCGACGCGCGCGCGGTGGAAGAGTTTTTTCAGTCGGAGCGGCCGGAGCATGTGTTTCTGGCTGCGGCCAAGGTGGGCGGACTACTGGCCAACGACACCTATCCCGCGGACTTTCTGCGCGAGAACCTGAAGATCCAGACCAATGTGATTGAGAGTGCGCATCGCGCCGGCGTGAAGCGGCTGCTGTTTCTGGGCTCGACCTGCATTTATCCCAAGTTATGCCCGCAGCCCATCCGCGAAGAATATTTACTCACCGGCCCGCTGGAGCCTACGAACCGCGCTTACGCGCTGGCCAAGATTGCCGGCATCGAGATGTGCTGGTCGTATAACCGGCAATATGGAACGCATTATCTGGCGGCCATGCCGACTAACCTTTATGGGCCCGGCGATAATTTCGACTTGAAATCATCGCACGTGTTGCCGGCGCTGATGCGCAAAGCCGCGGAAGCCAAAGCCAGCGGAGCGGCGGAGATGAGCGTGTGGGGGTCGGGCACTCCGCGGCGCGAGTTTCTTTATAGCGACGACCTTGCCGAAGCCTGCATCTTCCTCATG
Organism: Occallatibacter sp.; assembly: GCA_049677625.1. GTDB lineage: Bacteria > Acidobacteriota > Terriglobia > Terriglobales > Acidobacteriaceae > Telmatobacter. Next base: position 1,882 of record JBAUCP010000052.1, read on the forward strand.
AATCTCGAAGAGGCGAAGTTTGCCTCACTGCTTGGGAGCGATCAGCCGCCGCTGGTCAACATCGGCACCGGCGTCGATCTCAGCATCCGGGAGCTGGCGGAGTTGATCTGCCGCGTGGTTGGATTCGAGGGCAAGATGAAGTTCGACCCCACGCAGCCGGACGGCACGCCACGCAAGCTTTGCGACGTGAGCAAGATCAACGCGCTTGGCTGGCGGGCAAAGACGGAGCTCGAAGAGGGGATTCGCCGGACGCTCGAATCGGCGAAAGAGTTCTTCACAGCCGCGGTCTAGGGCATGTTCCAGCGTAGCGCCGGACTCCAGTCCGGCTGTACTGCCGGCGTCTACGTCGGCTGAGGATGTGCGCGGGCCTGGAGGCCCGCACGACAGCCGGTCTCCCACCCCAGCAAGCCAAAAGCAGGCTTGCCGGGGACCCCGGTCTGGAGACCGGCGCTACCTTCCGTGCCAGACACGTCCATCTGCTGATGGTCGGCAACGAGGCTTGCTATCGCTGGCTCGCTTCGCCAGCGGCCACTTTCCGATTAAACTCGGCCGACTTGTTGCGCGGCACGCTGAGCGACTGCCAATGGTCGCACGCGTAGTGCTTGGCCAGCAGCACGATCTGGCCGACGTGATGTGGGTAGTGGGCCACCTGGCGGTTGATGGCCTGCATCACCGAGTGCGCTTCGCCGCGAATGTAGATGGTGCGGCCCAAATCTGCATCGGTAAGCGGCTCGAGCGCGGCAAAGAGAATTGCCCAGCCGTTTTCCCACTGATCGAGAAGTGCCTGGCGCGTGGATGCGGGATCGGCAAACTCAGTGTCGCGGTTGCGGTCGGGCTTCTCGCCATCGGTCGTGAGAAAATCTGTCCACCGCGAGCGCATGTTGCCGGCCATGTGCTTCACGACGATCGCGATCGAGTTGGCTTCGCAGTCGAGGGTGAGGAAAAGCTGTTCGTCGGTCACCTGGGCCATGGCGCGGTCGGCGAGGAGCTTGTAATAGCGGAAGAGCGCGATGGAGTCTTCGATGTAGGACGTGGTGAACTGGAGTGCCATGCAGCCAGTGTACGGCGATTTTTCTCGCGTGGATCGCAGAGTGTGAAACGGGTTCAGCGCGCCTGGGCCGCCTGCTCGTAAATCTGGCGGAGCAGACGCAGGTTGGCCTCAGGATGATAGACGGCCTCATAGGTTGCACGCGCGCGGCGGCGAAGGCTCTGCTCGAAGTCTCCATACCCGGCGATGCGCCGCACGGCCTGGGCAATCGCCGCGGGATTGCCGGACTCGACAAGCAGCCCGTTGCCACCATCTTCAACCAGCGTTTCGAGCGCCCCAAGCCTGCTGGCGATGATGGGCAGGCCGGCGCCGAAGGCCTCCGGCACTACCATGGGCAGCCCCTCGAAACAGATGGACGGAATGATCAGCACGCGCGCCTCCCGCATCAGGCGGCGCACACCCGCAGGGTCTTGCAGGCCGGCGTATTCGAGCCTTCCGGGAATGCACTGCGCTTGAACTTTGGCTTGCAGCGGGCCGCCGCCGGCAATCTTGAGCGGAAGGCCCAGTCCTTCGGCTGCAGCCGCGAGCAGCGTCTCGATTCCTTTTTCCGGCGAGAGACGGCCGACGTAAAGCGCGTATCCACCGGCGCCGCCGCCCACGCCGGGGTCGGGCGCCGAGTTCGGCTTGACGGCGATCTTTTCAGCAGGAATGTGCGCGTGGCTCGCGAACAGATCGCGGGCAAACTGCGTGAGCGCAATGAAGCGCTGGACGCGATCGGTCCAGGTTCCGCGTATGCGATGGATGCCGATCATCGCGGCCACGGCTGCCGAACCCGCCTTGCTGCCGCGATAGCAGCCGTGCTGGATGGCCGGCAGCAACAGGGTGCGGCCAAGGCAATCGGTGCAGGTTTTTCCATCCCGGAAGAGCAGCGCGTTGGCGCAGACGATACGGTAGTTGTGCAGCGTTTGCACCACGGGAACCCGCGCCGCGCGGCATGCGTCGTAGACAGAGGGCGAGAGCGCAGGGAAGAAGTTATGCACGTGGACCAGGTCCGGCCGGAAGGAGCGAATGCGCGCGGAGACCAGCCGCCGCGCAGAGAACGAATAGGGAACCCGCAATGCGGTTCGGATCATCTGCACCGAGCCGGCAATCTCGTCGTTGCACGCTTCAAGCAGGTCAACCGTGAAGCCGGCAGCGCGCAGCATCTCGCACTCCAGATCGACCGCGACATCTTCGCCGCCCCGCACCTGGTAGCGATTGTGCAGCAAGAGGACTCTCAAGCAATCTCCTGCGAGAAGGATAAATGAGCCGCGGGCAGACGCTGCGCGCGCCGTCGCGTGAGAGGGTCTGGCATAATCGGAAACAGGCATCGGCGGCATTTTTTTTGAAACCGCCGCCGATGCGAGAGATTGGGCGAATTGGGCGCGCGGATGGATGAACGGCGGAACGGAGAGTCAACCATGCCTGCCAGGGCGGAGACGGCGGAGGGCCAGACACGAAGGCTGGACGGCATCCGGCGCTGGATTCGGCCGACGGGCTTGTGTGTGGCGATTCTGGGACCTGACGGCAGCGGTAAATCCAGCGTGATTGCGCACTATGTGCCGCAGATGGAGACCTTCTTCAGCGGCACGGAGCGTTTTCACCTGCGCCCGCGCCTGTTTGGCGGCACCGCTGCCGCGCAAACGCCCAGCACCGATCCGCATGGCCAGTCTCGGCGCGGCGCGCTGCTTTCGACCGTGAAGGCGCTCTTTCTCTGGGCCGACTATGCGATCGGATATCTGGTGCGCGTGTATCCGCGCCTGGCCGGATCGAAGCTGGTCATCTTCGACCGCTATTATCACGACCTGCTGGTGGATGAGCGGCGGTTCCGCTATGGCGGTCCGCGCTGGCTGGCGCGTCTGATTGCGCACATGATTCCGCTGCCTGACCTGATGCTCATCCTGGACGCGCCCGCCGATGTTTTGCAGGCCCGCAAGCAGGAGGTCTCCCGAGCGGAGTCCGCGCGGCAAGCACAGATCTATCGAGTCATTGCCGTCTCCCCGATGGTGCGCGAGCGCGCCGAGATCATCGATGCGTCGTTGCCGCTCGAAGAGGTGGTGCAGGAGTGTGTGGACAAAACGCTTGCGGTGCTGGCGAAGCGGACGACCAGCCGGCTGCGGCTGGACTGAGGGCGGAGCAACTCAAAAAACAGATTCGGCATTTGGCAAGCGGAGAGATGAAGTTACCTCGTGCATTGCCGCTGGGTAGATTGCCCAACGATGTATTGCATGTTAACGTAGCATTAATACGGGAGTTCCCGTATTGCAGTTTCATATTCCCTTTCTCCAGCCGCGTGTGATCGAATGAGTTCCGGTCTGGATCAGTTGCGGCAATTTCGTTGCAAGAGCGCTGCCTTGGGTAGGTCTACATTGCCAACGGTCAGGTGCAAAATAAAATGCAAAACTCCGAGGTCGCGCAATTCCGCCTTTTAGGCGTGCCGGTTGCGGCAACGAATATGCAGGCGGCAATCCGCGAGGTAATATCGTGGATCGAGCGTGGCGACCGGGGGCGCACGGTCACCTTCAGCAATGTGCACATGCTGGTGGAAGGGACCAAGAGCCCCGGATACTTTGAAGTGCTGCAAAAGTCCGACATGAACTGCCCTGACGGCAAGCCATTGGTCTGGTATGGCCGCAGCAAGGTAGGGAAGAACAACGTGCAGCAGGTGTGCGGACCGGAGTTTCTGCCTGCCTTTTGCGAGGCCACGGTCGAGCTGAACCTGCGCCACTTTTTCTATGGCGGCGCCGAAGGGGTTGCCGCCAAAGCTACGGCCATGCTGCAGCAAAAATTTCCCGGCATCCAGATTGCCGGAGTCTACTCGCCTCCCTTCCGGCCGCTCACTGCAGACGAGAAGGAAGAAGTGATCCGCACGATCAACGACTCCAAGCCCGATGTCTTATGGGTTTGTCTCGGCTGCCCCAAGCAGGAGGCGTGGATCGACGAGTTCAAAGGCAGGCTGGATGTGCCGGTTCTGCTCGCGGTGGGCCTGGCCATCGATATTCTCGCCGGCACGAGAGAACGCGCGCCGTCGATCCTGCGCAATATGGGCCTCGAGTGGCTTTATCGGCTCTACCAGGAACCGCGGCGCTTGTGGCGGCGCTATCTCATCTATAACGGCATCTTCGTCTACCGCCTGCTGGCCGAGAAATTGCAGCCGGCAGGGCGCTCCGGCACCAAAGCGTAGACGAGATAGATGCAAGTTATCCGAAGTTCGAACCTGAGATATCTCTGGTTTGGACATAACCTCTTTTGCCTTGTCCAAATCGCCAATCTCGTGAGCAGGCCGCAGCTTTGCGGCTGCGCCTTCAAGACGCCGCAGCAGAGAAACTGCGCAGCGCGTATGCCGGAAGGCGTGTCTTACTCAAATGCTCTGCCCGAGTGCTCTCGCAAAAATGCAATTTGCCGGCAACCAAAAATAGCGCTCGCGCATCCCTTGCCCGGCAGCCTGAAAAGCGGCTCGCGAGGGGCCGGGAGCAGGCGATTGCGCGGTGCAGATCGAATGCGCCAACTAGTACCACGACCGCATGGATTTGTGGTTTCCCAGGTCTCAAACGCGAGACCTGGGGCACCCAGATTCATGGGCGCGATTACAAATTCACCAGGTCGCGGTACTAGAGGAGATGGTGAGGGTTCAGAGTAGCGTAAGGGGTGCAAGCGGCTGGTCTTCCGCGCCCAGAGATTCAACTTCCGTATGGTAACATTCTGACTATAGCTGTCCCCCCCTGCCATTGAATCTGCATGGCATGCGCCCGCCCAAGGAGAGTGTGGTCTTAATGAGTCTCCCGCCAGATCGTCCTGGTCAGAATGCACAAAGGGCGAAATCTCAATCTTCATTTCATTCCGCTGCATCAGGAGGGATCGATTCGCGCGAGGAGGAGTCGCTGCGCGACCTTATCCGTGTGTTGCGGAAGCGGCGGGGCGTGATCATTGCGTGGACGCTGGGAGCGCTGGCTCTGGCTTATCTGTACTGCGCGATCACGAAGAATACGTACACCTCCACCGCCACGCTGCTGGTGGATAAGCAGGGCTCAAGCGGCGTGGATGTGGGCAGCCTTGCCGGCCTTGCATCCAGCCTGGGCGGCGAAGACGACCTGAAGACCGAGCTGACCACGCACGCAACGGTTCTGCAGAACGATACCACCACGCTGATGGTGATTCATCAACTGGGCCTCGACAAGGTTTACGAATATCGCCCGGGGATGTTTGGTTGGAATCGCGAGCTCAAGGCCGAGCTGGGACGTCCGCTGGAGCAGGCTCCCGCCACACGCGAGCGCCTGCTGAAGATCGTGGAAGGAAAGCTCAGGGTATCTCAAACCCCCGACACGCGCCTGATTACGGTGGGTTTCACAGACCAGAATCCGCAGCGTGCGGCCGATGTGGCGAATGCGTTTGTCAACGAATATATTCACGAATACCTGTTGAGTCATTTTCAGGCCACCGCGCGCGCATCGGATTGGCTGCAGATCCAACTGGACGACTTGAAGGCCAGAGTGGCCGACTCGCAGCAGAAGCTCTCCGACTACGAAAGCAAAACCGGATTGAGCGTTATGATGATCGGCCTGGGCGGCGGCTCGTCCGGCAGCGGCGGCGGCGGCATGTCGGGTGGCGGCGGCGGCATGCATATTCCGGCCGTCGATAAGCTGGCTGCCCTGAATCAGGCGCTAACCGCGGCGGAAGCGGATCGGATCACCAAAGATGCCATCTACCAGCTCACGCAGACGCAGAGCCCTGAAGTAGTTTCAGGGCTTGGGTCCAGCCCGCTTGCAACCGCAGGCGGAGCCACGGTAATTACCGAGGGGCAGGGTCTCGGCGTGCTCGAACAACTGCGCGGGCAGGAGGCAGCGCTGCGCGTGCAGTACGGCGATTACCAGACAAAATACGGCCCCAACAACCCTCATCTGGCGGAGTTGCAGGGCGAGCTGACAGCCTTGAATCAGTCGATCCAGGATGAGCTGAAGCGCATCAATGAGCGCGCAAAGAACGATCTCGATCTGGCCACCAAGACCGAAGAGGGGCTGCGCAAGGCGTATAACGACCAGCAGGCCGAGGTGAACAAACTCAACGACAATACGATCGAACTCGAAGTGCTGGCGGGCGAGGCTTTGTCGAACCGCGACCTTTATGACAGCCTGTTTACGAGGCTGCAGGAAGCCAGCATTCAGGCGGGCGTGAGCGCTACCAATCTCGATCTGGTGGACGAAGCGCGGCCGACAACGGTTCCTACCAAGCCTAACTGGATGCTCTATCCCGCGGCCGGTCTGGGCGCGGGGGTATTTCTCGGCATCGCTTTCGCATTTATGCGGGAGAACCTGGATGAATCGATCGTAACTACCGACCAGGTGGAGAAGATAGGTCTGCTTCCAGTGCTATCTTATATTCCACTTGTCCGCTCGGAGGATGTGCAGCGCGCCAGGCAGCCTGGAGAGGCGGTTCCCGGCGTGAATCCGCTCGAGCAAAGCCTGCTGATATCGCGGCCCAATGCGCCTTCCGCTGAAGCCTATCGCGCACTGCGTACCGCCATATTGCTTTCCTCGGCCGACGAGCCGCTGCGCGTGCTGCTCACCACCAGCCCTCTGGGCGGCGACGGCAAGAGCACGATCTCCTACAACCTGGCAGTGGCATTTGCGCAGCATGGACGGCGCGTGCTGGTGCTCGATGCGGATATGCGCAAGCCCAGCGCGCATTCGTTCTTCCACGCGTCGAAGGCGCCGGGACTGAGCGAGGTGCTGACGGGCAGCGTTCCGTTCGCCGACGCGATGATTCAGCACGAAGCGCTTCCCAATCTTTGCCTGCTGCCCTCCGGAACCACTCCGCCGAACCCGGCCGAGCTGCTTGACTCCAAGCGCTTCGATGCGCTGATTGAGGAGGCCAAGCAACAGTTCGACCTGATCGTCATCGACAGCCCGCCGGTGTTGATGGTCACCGATCCGGTCATTCTGTCCACCAAGACAGATGGCACGATCATTGTTCTGCGCTCGCAGAAGACCACCAAGCCGGTGCTGAAGCGCGCCGTAGAAGTGCTGGCGCGCAGTTACGGCCGCAAGCTTGGTTTTGTCGTCAACGGCATGGATACCAAGTCCGTGGAGTACTACTACACCTACGGCTACTACGGGGACAACAAGTACTACGGCGAGGAGGCTTGATATGCGGCTGCATTCGATCGTCAAACCCGCATGGGCGTGCGCGATCGCTGTATTCACGGTAACCGCTCAGGCACAATCGGCGGCTCCGCAGATCGGTTCCAGCGTGGGCTCATCCTCGAGCACGGGCAGCGCCGGCGCCGCAGCAAAGCTGAGCGGGGGAGTTACAGCGGTTCCTGAGGATTTCTCGAAACTTCGCATCGAACCGGGATTCCTGCTGGACGTGGAGGTATTCGACGAGCCGGACATGTCGGGACAATATCGCGTGGGCCCGACCGGCAATGTGGTTCTGCCGTTGGTGGGAGCAGTCCGCGTGACCGGCGATACGCTGGCCCAGGCCGAGCTCACGATTCAGGATTCTTTAAAGTCGGGCGGCATACTCAAGAATCCGCAGATCACGCTCGACATTGCGCAGTATGCGCCCACACTGGTCTCGGTGCTCGGCGAAGTGAACTCTCCAGGGCGCCTGCAGATGCTGGCTCCGCACAATCTGCTGGATTTGCTGTCATTTGCCGGCGGCGAAACGGAGCTCGCCGGAGGGATCGTCGAGGTGCGGCACGAACAGGACGGCAACGTAGAGACAACCCCGTATCATTACGGACGCAACAGCAACGGCGACTCCATTGCCAACGTCATGGTGCATGACGGAGACACGGTCATCGTGCCCAGGGCGGGCATTGTCTACGTGCTCGGACAGGTAACGCGCCCCGGCGGGTTTCTGATGCAGGAAGACGGTAAGCTCGACGCCGCACAGGCTATCTCCATGGCCATGGGAACCACGCTGCTTGCCAGCACCAAACATATCCTGATCATCCGCCGAAAGCCCGACGGCACATTTGTGCAATTCGAGGTGAGTTACAGCGCCATGGTCCGCGGCAAGATTGCGCCGCCGCAGTTACAACCGCAGGACATTGTCTACGTGCCGAACAGCCGGATCAAAACTGCATTTACCGATCTCCAGAGCGTGATCACCAGCCTGAGTACGGCGACCATTTACCGCACCTTGGATTAACCTTTCGGCAGTCCGCGTTCGCTCGAAGATGTGCAGCCGCCGGCGATTGCTAACGAACGGTGGATAGAGACTTGTCTTACTCCTGCTAACTTGCGGAATGCCGGAGGTAAGTCTGCGCGCAGGCTGGAGAACTGCGTTAGTACCATGACCGCGTAGATTTGTGGTTTCCCAGGTCTCAAAAGCGAGACCTGGGGCACCCAAG
>JBAUCP010000053.1:0-4558 GCA_049677625.1 Occallatibacter sp.
CAGGTCGCCGATATTCCTGCCCGCCATCCGCACATTGTCTGACGAGGTATTGGAGCAAACGTCTCCGAGCGGGTCCGGGTCGCCGATCATCGTCAGGCCGCCCTGGTTATCGAAGACCTCATGGCTGGTGTGCAGCAGCGCGCCGCTGCTCGACAGCACATTCGTGTGGGCGGCGATTCCGTTCGTCTGTCCCGAGACGAGGTTGATGGCGCCCGGAGTGGAGGGCCCGAACTGGCTGGTATAGCTGTTGTCGAACAGCACAAAGTGCTGCGCGTAATTCCATAGCGCCGTCACTGTATTGCCGTCGAAGTAGCCCATGGTCGTGCCCTTGGCATGCGCCGCCACCACAGCAGCCGATGCCGACGGCGGCGGAGAGGCGTTGCCCGTCGAGCGGGGAAACCGATCCATCTTGCCGTTGTTATAGGCCGTCTGCTCCGGCTTGGTAGCGTGGTTCTGGTCCGCGGTGGCTGCCTGCGTGGGACCCAGCCGAAAAGGATTGGTAGCGCTGGCGCCATTGAATTTGGCGCCGCTGCCCTTGGGCCCGTTGGGATTGGCGGTGAGCAGGTTCACTCCGGGAATGCGCGCGAAAGATTTGTCCGGATCGAGCGGGGTCAGCAGGTCGTTTACCGCCGGCGTTCTTGGGGAAGCATTGAAAGGTGTTTCTCCGGGGTTGTTCTGGGCCTTCGGGTAGGTCGCGAAGTAGTGGTCGAATGAGATGTTTTCATCGAAGATCACGATCACATGCCGCACCGGCGATGGAAAACGATGTTCCTCTGCCGGAACCGGGGTGGGAAGCGTGCCAACCAGAAAAAAAGCCGCGGACAAAGCGGCGACGGTCTTGCGCATGGAACCTCCGTGCCCTTCCATCAGGAAGCGGCACTCTCTTGTTAAGGCTTGCTCATCGACCGTCCTTCAACGCAACAGGCCAGTCCGGCAAAGAATTGCTTGACCGCTTGAGGAACAGATCGCGCCCGGCAGTAGTATCCGAATTCGGCATTGTTTTGAAAGGGCACGACTTTATCGGGGTCCCCAACAAGCGGTCTTTGCTTGTTGGGGTGATCTTTAGTCGTGCCGAAAGTTAAGCAAGAACAACGCGGGCTTTAGCCCCTGAGGGAATGCCAACGCCCAGATTAGGACACTACCCGTCTGGCAAAGAACAAGCGTGCTTGCTCTTTTAATTTTAAAACGAGTCAAGCGCCGGAGCTCAATCGATACGATCGACGAGTCTACGAGGCCGACGACCACGTGGCGCTGCGATTGGCGCGGCTGCTCGACACATAGCCCATGTCCACTGAGATGCCGCGTACGCACTGCAGCAGATGGTTGGCGATGGAGGGCAGCTTCTGCGCCGTTACCCGGAACGACGGTCCGGAGACGCTCACGGCTGCGACCGGCTGACGCTGCGCGTCGAGCAGTGGAACGGCGATGCAGCGCAGACCCTCTTCCAGTTCCTCGTCGTCCACCGCATAGCCGCGGCGGCGCGTCTTTTCCATCTCCGCGCGCAGCGCATCGGGCGTGGCGATGGTGCGCGGCGTGGGCCGCTCGAAGCGAATGCGGCGCACCACATCGGCGGCGCGCTCCGCCGGCAGAAAGGCGAGAATCGCCTTGCCCACCGACGTGCAATGCACGGGATTGCTGGCGCCGATGCGGGTAATCATGCGCACCGAACGGGCCGGCTCAATCTTATCGATGTAAATAACACGCGCTGCCTCTAGAATGCACAGATGCGCGGTCTCTTCGGTCTCCGCCACCAGGCGGCGCAGGTGCGGCTGCGCGCGGTCGCGCAGGTCGTACTGTTCAATGGCGCGGTTGCCGAAGTCGAACAGGCGCAGGCCAAGGCGGAATTTGCCGTGCGCTGTGCGCTCCACCATGCGGTGACGCTCCAGAACCATCAGGAAGCGGTGCGCGGTGCTCTTGTGCAACTGCAGCGATGAGGCAACCTGCGCCAGTCCGAGCGGCGTATCGCTCTCGCCCAGTAAATCCAGTACGGCAAAGGCCCGGTCAAGAGCCTGAACTTTATAGGTGCCTTGCGGAGTGGCGTCTCGCATTGTGGTCCCCTATTCCGCTAATTGAGTGCAATTCAAGCTTCTCAAAATATGGTATTCCCGTCAAGGGATGATACGCACGCAGGAACGCATCTCACCCGCTTTGCTCAGGAAGCGGCGGTTTGAATTTGCTCTGGAAACGGCTGTTTTATGCCGGAACTACATCCCCCTCGCCGGGCGCGAGGAAGAGATTGGCCTCCAGGCCGTGCTGGCGCGTGTACAGGTCGTAGTAGCGGCCGCCGAGCGCGAACAGCTCGGCGTGGTTGCCACGCTCCACAATGCGGCCCTGCTCCACGACCAGAATCTGGTCGGCGCGACGGATAGTCGAAAGCCGGTGCGCGATGACGAATGTCGTCCGCCCCTGCATGAGCTGGCTCAGTCCGGCCTGGATCATGGCCTCGGATTCGGAGTCGAGCGAGCTGGTCGCCTCGTCGAGGATGAGGATGCGCGGCTGCGCCAGCAGCGCACGCGCAATCGAGAGGCGCTGGCGCTGCCCCCCGGAGAGCTTTACGCCGCGCTCGCCTACGATGGTGCCATAAGACTCAGGAAAGCGTTCGGCAAACTCGTCCACGCGCGCCGTGCGGCAGGCTGCCAGAAACTCCTCCTCGGTGGCCTCGGGCCGCGAGAACATCACGTTCTCGCGGATGGTGCCGTCGAACAGGAACGATTCCTGCAGCACCACGCCCAACTGCGAGCGGAATGTATGCAGATCGACCTTCGCAAGATCGATACCATCCACCAGCACCTGCCCCTTCAACGGCGTGTGGAAGGCGCACAGCAGGCTGATGATGGTGGATTTGCCCGACCCCGACGAGCCCACCAGCGCGGTCACCGTCCCCGGATTGGCCAGAAAACTGATGCCATGCAGCACCGGCTTCTCCGGCGTATAGGCAAATTCAACGTCTTCAAAGCGTATCGTGCCCTCGATCGGCGGCATTTTCTCTGTGCGGCCTGGAACCTGATGCTCCGTGATCTCGGCCATGATCTCGTGCGTGCGGTCGAGACCGGCAAAGGCCTCAGTCAACTGCGTGCCTACGTTCACAATCTGAAAGACGGGCGCAACCATCAATGCCAGAAACACGTTGTACTGAAAGTAGGCGCCGACGGTCCAGGTGCTGTTAAGCACCAGATGTCCGCCCAGCCACATTACCAGTGCCGACACAATGCCCAGAACAGTGGTCGATGCCGAACCCAGCACGCTGGTCATGGTGAGCGACTTCATCACGTTTTCGAGCAGCCTGTCCACGCCGGCGGAAAAGACCTGGTGTTCGCGTTCCTCCGCGTGATACCCCTTGATCACCCGCACGCCGCCCAGCGACTCGGTGAGCCGCCCCGTCACTTCCGCGTTGATCTTGCCACGCTCGCGGAAAACGGGGCGAAGGACCTTAAAGCCATACTGCAGCACAAAGACAAACGAGCCCACAACTGCGAAGACCGTGAGAGTGACGGTGACGCTGCGATACAACAGGAAAAAGAAGACCAGCACCGCAGTCAGCATCCCGCCCACGAACTGCACCAGCCCGGTGCCAACCAGGTTGCGCACACCCTCCACATCGGTCATGATCCGCGCCACCAGCGTTCCCGCACGGTTCTCGTCGTAATAGGCCACTGACAGCAGCCCCACGTGGCGTTGCACGTCGCGGCGCATATCGGCAATCAGCTTTTGGCCAGCAATCGAAAGCAGTTGCGTAAGAGAGTACGACGTAATCGCCTGGACAATCGTAGCCACCAGCACCGCCACGATGATGCGCAACAGCAGCCCCGCCTGCGGATGCACGGGTGTAAGCACTTTGTCCAGCAGCGGCTTGGAAACCAGAGGCAGCACCAGCCCGGCCACGCGGTTGATGGCCATCAAGGCCATCCCCGCCGCCAATAGCCCCTTGCGCGGAGCAACCAGGGCCCATATCTGCGGCCAAAGTTTTTTCAGGTTCGGCTTGGCCTTCGGCTTGGGCAGGTCGGCCTGGCCGGCGCGCATGTCGCGGCCGTGCGTGCGCTCGGCGCGCATGCCCATACCCAGTCCGCCGCCGCGCATTGTGCCCATGTGCTTACACCTTGCGTGCGCGCCGCGCCGCAATAAAAGACCGGACACACAGCGCCACATAGATCAGCAGCAGCCCGGCCATCGTCACTTTCGATGCAAGCGCGATGCGGTCGGGTTCAATACCTTGCGAGGTGGCCTTGACGTAGCCGCGCACCGCCTCAGACGCGGCGCCCAGAAAGCCAAGCAGGCCGATGGTCACATTGATGTGCATGAAGAGCTTGCGCCGGCTCTCGCTGGGGCTCATGGCCAGAAAGCCAAAGACGCCCAGCGCCACGCCGAACCATGTGGGAATAAGCGCAGTGGGATGAATGCTGCCGGTGCCAAGATAGCCGGCGAGACCTAAGGCAATCAGCAGAACCGCAAATACCAGTGTGACCTTTGCCACGCAAAAACCTCCATCGCTCCGCACGGCAAGAATAACAGTTGCCAGTTGCAGTGGTCAGTGATCAGTGGTCAGTGGTCAGCAAAACTG
>JBAUCP010000054.1:0-6827 GCA_049677625.1 Occallatibacter sp.
TCCTCAATAACTATACTGTACCGTTTAGTTTTGTTTGTCAATGAGCGTGCCTGCGGCTGGGGAAATTTGCGCTGTAAAAAGGAACGCCTGTCCATGGGACAGGCGTTCCCCAAAAAATCGGGCAGAATCTACCCGCCCGCCGGATTGTCTTCATGCTCAGTGTCGATGTCGGACCCCGGCGCCGGCTCATCGTGCTCGTCGCGCTCGAGCGGGGGCATTTCAAAATCGACTCCGGAAGAACGCTCGCCGTCGCGCATGTTGTCGACGTGATCTTCATCGGCAAGATGCGCTTCGCCGCGGAGTACATCCACGCGATACTTGGCGGCCTTTGCCGCTTCCAGCGCTTGATCGACGGCCTTGCTCAACTCCTCCACCGCGCTACGCCTGGGCGCAGCTTCGCCGGCCAGGCCAAGGAGCGACGGCATGAGCGTCCACCAGAGAAGTTCCTCGTAGCGCTCGCGGACCAGATATTCGCGGCCCTCCGCCTCGTGGACGCCGGTCAGCCAGCGCACATCGGGATCGAGCCACATTCCAGGCGCGAGACCAACACTATGCTTCTGCTGCGAGGGCGATTCCACGGCATCTGACGCCGGCGCAGACTGCGCGCGGCCAACGCCCGCAGCGGTGAGCAGCACCACCTTGATGCGCGCCGCCACGCGCCAACCTTCTTCGCCTTCGAATCCCAGCGCGCTGAAGGCCTGCGCAAACGGCTCGCGCAAGCGCAGCCTGTCAAACGCATCGAGCGCGGCACGTTCAGGATTCTCCGCATCGACTGACTCGGCCAGCAACTCCAGCACGCACCAGCCAAGAATGGGACCCCACATAGCCGTGGCCGTGAACTGCGGGCTCGGGCTTGGCAGCATGCGCCGCGCAGCCGCGGTCCAGGGCGCCGGAAACAGCGCTTCGACTACGGGAATGCGCATGGCCGCGCGCAGCCGCTTGCGGTATGCGACGGCCAGCGATTCAGCGTCCGGCGGCTCGCTGGGGCGCGCAGAGTCTCCCTGCTGCGGCAGCCGTGAAGCATACGCCGCCTGGGCCACGCGCAGAAACGCATCGGCTCGCGCCCAGGTCTGCTCAAAGAATCCGCTGCGCTCCCGCTCGCTCTTCTTGTCGCCCGCAGCCGCGGCCGTGGTGCGCGGATGCTCGGCCAGATCGGCAAACAGGCGAACCGCGTCCGGATCGAGCAGTTTGCGCAGCGCATCGTGCACCGGACGCAGTTCGAGATCAATCAGCGCGTCGTCCAGATTCGGAACACCGCGCCCGTTGAGCTGATCGCAGAGCCGGTCCCAGGGCTGCTGCGCGGTCGCGTGCAGCTCGCGCCAGTCGAGGAAGACATGCGCCTGGTAAGCATGAAGATTGAGCCTGAACCCGCGCTCCAGCAGGTCGCTGGCGCGCTTCAAATATTCCAGGCCGGCGAGGGAGTCGCGATACGCAAGCACCGCGCTCTTGTCTCCGCTCAGGCCAAGCCCATCGTGCAGCCGTTGCTGCCTCAGTTGTCCCGAGCCTTTGTCCGCATAGGCAGCGGAAAAGTCGACCGTCCCGTGCGTGTCTCCATAGCGGTTGTTGTAAACCACAAGCGCGCGCTCGCCGCCGCTGCGGTTGGAGTAGGCAAAGACATTCTCGTCCACCGAGCCATTGTCGTTGAAGAAATCGTAGAGCAGGAAATTGACGCTTTCGGCAAAGAGCCAGCGGCGCTTGAGCAGCGGCGCAATCTCGCGCTCATGCCTCTCCACCAGCCATCGATCCGGATCTTCCTGGTAGCGCGGCCAGCGGTATTCCATGCCATACTTCTCGGTGAATCCCTCGATCTGTCCGTGGCCGAACATCGGCAGGCCGGGCAGCGTGGACATCATGACGGCGACCCCGAAGCACTTGTCGCCCTTGCCGAACTGGTCGATTGCGGTTCTTTCATCCGGATTGCTCATGAAGTTCACATAGCGCTTCATGATGTCGGGATCGAACTCGATGGTGTTCTTGATCACCGAACGATACTTGGCGTTGTCCTCGTCGCGCAGCATCACCATGAATGCGCTGTTGTAGACGCGGTGCATGCCCAGGGTGCGGACAAAGTAGCCCTCCATGAGCCAGAACGCCTCAGCCAGGAGCAGCGTGCCGGGAACCTCGGTGGCCACGCGATCTACCACTTCGCGCCAGAACTCGTGCGGCATGTGCTGGTCAAACTCCGCCTGGCTCATGCCGTACTCCGCGCGCGATGGAATGGCGCCGCTCGCACCGGGCCCCGGAAACCACAGCCGGTGAAAATGCCGCTTGGCGAGCGTCATCGCAGCGTCAAAGCGGATCACCGGAAACAGCCTGGCTACGTGGAGAATGGTCTGGATCACCTGCTCGCGCACCGCCGGGTTCAGGTAATCGAGCTGCGCGGTGTCATTCCACGGGAAGCTCGTGCCGTCGTTGCCGTGGTAGATGTAGCGCGTCTCGCCGCTCGAGCGGTCGCGGCGGCGAAACACCACTGCCGCATCGGACTGCTCGAAGTAGTGGTCTTCGATCTTGATCTCCACGCGCCCGTCGTGGGAGAGATCGGGCCCCTCAAAGCTGTACGCCGGATACGGCTTTTCCCAGCGCGAGATGAACCACTCGGGATGCTCGATGACCCACGGCGAATCGATGCCCATGTGGTTCGGGACCATATCGCTGGCCAGCCGGATTCCGTGGTGATACGCGCGGTCGCGCAGATGGATATAAGCCGCCTCGCCGCCCAGGTCCTGCGCAATGGTGTAGTCAAAGAGCGAGTACGCGGAAGCCACGGCATCGCGGTTGCCGCACAGTTGCTTGATGGTCTTTGACGCGCGGCTGCGCTCCCACACGCCGATGAGCCACAGAGAGTTGATGCCGCGATGCGCCAACGCCGCCAGGTCTTCGTCGGGGATCTCGTCCAGCCGGCCGATATGGCGGCCGTATTGGCGGCTCAACTGCGCAAGCCACACGTAGGTGCTTTTGGCAATCAGCACCGTGCTCGGCATCCATGCCGTGTCGGCTGAGAACTTTTCATATTCATGCGCCGGATCTCCAAAGACCGGCACGTCCGCGTGGCTCACGACCGACGGCCATTGTTGCTGCCCTGTGAGCCGGTGCCGCTCGGCGGCTTCGCGCGCACGCGCTGCCGGCGGATTGAACTGCATCCAGATGGCCAGCTCTTCTTCGCGCAGAACTTCGCCGGCCATGAGCAGAAAACGCTCCAGACTGTCGCCGAGCAGCGGCTTCCACAGCCGTCGAATCAGATCCAACTGCTCGGCGAGAGAGGCAGGCGAGCCCACTGCGGGCGCGCGCAACAGGTCGAGCAGGCTCATCGGCTTCGCATCGGCCACCGGAATCAGAGGCCGCGTGGCGAAATACTCCGGCATCTGCGCCGTCACCTTCCGGTAAACGGTCTTTTGGGCCAGCGACTTGTCTTCAAAAAGCTCTTCAAACGGCTTGAAAGCCTGATTGCGATTGGCGCTCCACAGCAGTAACAGTTCTTCCAGCGCGGCGGCCTTGTGCAGGGTTCCGCCGGTAGACCCCGCCAGCCATTGTTCCGGCGTCTCCAGGCCGCGGATCACGCTCACGCCGGGAAACTGCTCCACAAAGGCAAGCAGCATGGCGTCCAGCGCCTCAGCACCCACCTGCGCGCCAAACCAATCGAGAGCGCGGGTCATCACTTCCGGGTCAAACTGCTCGCGGTAGCGCGCCATCAGCACGTGGCTGGCCTCGTCAATCAGGCCCATGGCGAAGAGCTGGCCCGCATGAACCGCGCGCTCCGGATACTTGTCTACCTCGCGCACCAGATTCATCCGGTGAGCGAACTCGCGGCACGCGGCCATGCTGGCAAAGACAACATTTCCCGTGTAAGAGAAGAGCGACTCAGCGAACTGATAGCGTTCGCGCGCTTTCCGCGAAATATGGAATTCCATCATCAAAAGTCGAACTCCCTGTCACTACTTCCAGGCCCAATGGCGCGTCTATCAGGTCGTCGCGTCCGGCAACTCCGCCGAACGGGAAGACGCAGCCAGAAGCTAACGGTACATCACCGGGCGCAATGACGGAAACGCAGGCGCCGGAATGTGCGAGTCCAGCCGCTGCCCTTGGCTGCCTGCAGCGGGTGCAGGGCCGAAGATCCGGATCGTCCGCGGCTCGGGCGCCTGCGCGGTAAATACTCTTGAATCAAGCATAAAGGAACGCGCACGCCCGATGCCTGAAACACGGAGCACATGGAGTAGTTGAAAATGCCCCATCCAACGCGCATTCGTCCCTTCCGGCGCATGCGTTCTCTGCCGCTCAACCATGAGATGGACATGCGGCGTATGGGGATGGTTCACGCGCATCGATCGAGGTATCGTAATGCGTCGAAGCGTCTCAGTTGACAGGACACGCTAAACAACCCGATCGAGGAATCTCAGACCAACCGTCAAAAAGCTGCCAGGCCCAAGGCCGCCCGATAAGAATCCAAATCACTACGCGTTCATCTGCGGCGCGGGTCGGGTGCGTATACTGCAACCTGTCGCAGGGATGAAAGCGCCGACAGCCCTTCACGCCTGCTCGAAGAGGAGAACATCGCATGCCTACAATCACCACCAAAGACGGAATCAGCATCTTCTACAAGGACTGGGGGGCCGGGCAGCCCATCGTGTTTTCGCATGGCTGGCCGCTCTCAGCGGACGACTGGGACGCGCAGATGCTGTTCTTCCTGAATCATGGCTATCGCGTCATAGCCCATGACCGCCGCGGCCACGGACGCTCCACCCAGACCGGCGACGGACATGACATGGATCATTATGCGGACGATCTGGCGGCGCTGACGGCTCATCTCGATCTGAAGAATGCCATACACATCGGCCATTCAACGGGCGGCGGCGAGGTGGTGCATTACCTCGCGCGGCATGGGGAGAGCCGCGTGGCGAAAGCTGCAATTCTCTGCGCGGTGCCGCCGCTGATGGTAAAGACGGCGGCCAATCCGGGTGGGCTTCCCAAGGAGGTCTTCGATGGATTTCAGGCTGCCCTCGCGGCCAATCGCTCGCAGTTCTATCGCGACGTTGCATCGGGCCCCTTCTATGGCTACAACCGGCCGGGCGCGAAATCATCCGAGGCGGTCATACAGAACTGGTGGCGCCAGGGCATGATGGGCGGCGCGAAGGCGCACTATGACGGCATCGTCGCCTTTTCGCAGACCGATTTCACCGACGACCTCAAGAAGATCACCGTGCCAGTGCTGGTGATGCATAGCGAGGATGATCAGATTGTTCCCTACGCGGATGCCGGGCCCTTGTCGGCAAAGCTGCTGAAGAACGGCACGCTCAAGACCTATAAGGACTTTCCGCATGGCATGCCGACCACGCACGCGGACACGATCAACGCTGACCTGCTCGCGTTCATCCAGAGTTAAGCCAAGGCGATGGGGGTCTGCTCAGAGCAGACCTCCATTACGGCGCGGCGAGCGGCTTCAAGTCCTCGAGTGTCGTCGGAATCAGTTCGGCAACCGTGGGATGAATGTGAACCGAGTGAGTGAGCAAGGACGCCGGCTGCTTCGCATACATCGCGGTCAGGATGCAATGGATCGCCTCGTCCCCTCCGGTTCCAAAAATTGTGGCGCCCAGGATGTGGCGCGTCTCCGCATCCACAAACACCTTCATGTATCCGTAGGTTTCACCTTTTTCAATGGCACGGTTGACGCGCGTCATGGGCCGCATGCCCACCAGCGCAGGCCGGCCGCTCGCACGCACCTCAGCCTCCGTCATGCCCACGTGCGCCAGCGGCGGATCGATATAGAGCGCGTGCACTGGGATGCGGTCGCTCAGCCTGCGCGAGGCGCCGTCGAGCAGATTCTCCGCCACAATCTCGTAGTCGTTGTACGAGGTGTGAGTGAACGCGCCGCGCCGGTTGCAGTCTCCCAGCGCGTAGATTCCGGGCACGTTGGTGCGCAGCTCATCGTCGACCGGAATGTATCCGCGCTCATCGGTCTTCACTCCGGCCGCGGCAAGATTCAGATCGCCGGTGTTTGGCGTGCGCCCAACGGCCAGCAGCACGTGTGAGCCCACCGCGTGCGGCGCATCCTCGTCGCACTCCAGCCCCACGGCCACATCGCTTCCGCGCTGGTCAAGATGAATTCCGCGCTGCTCCAGGTGAATGCAGTTTGCGTTCACGCGCACCTGAATGCCCTCCGCCGCGAAAACCTCATGAATCACGCGCGACGTGTCCTCTTCTTCCTGCGGAGCCAGCCGCGCGCTCCTGTCCACGATGGTCACCTCAGAGCCGAACCTGCGGAACATCTGCGCGAACTCGAGCCCCACATAACCGCCGCCCACGACGATCAGGTGAGCGGGCAGCTCCTCGAGATCGAGAATGGTGGTGCTGGTCAAGAACCGCACGGAATCGGTTCCCGGCATCTTGGGCACCGTGGGCCGCGCGCCCACGTTGAGAAATATCTGCGATGCCTCAAGCACGTCGTCGCCCACGCGCATTGAGTTGGGCGACTCGAACACCGCAGTCCCCGTGAACACCGTGCAGTTCTCCGTCCCGCGCAGCCACTTTTCCACGCCGGTGCGCGACTTCATCACGATCGCATCCTTCCGCGCCTTCACCGCGCGCATGTCCACAGTGACCGGTCCCGTCTGCACGCCGAAATCAGCGCCGCGGCGAGCCAGGTGAGCGGCGTGCGCGCTGGCCACCATGGCTTTTGTGGGCGTGCATCCGTTGTTGACGCACGTGCCGCCGAAGAGCT
This sequence comes from Occallatibacter sp., assembly GCA_049677625.1. Taxonomy (GTDB): domain Bacteria; phylum Acidobacteriota; class Terriglobia; order Terriglobales; family Acidobacteriaceae; genus Telmatobacter. The sequence goes on from JBAUCP010000054.1 coordinate 6,713, forward strand.
TTCGCTCCACCATGGCAACCCTGCGCCCGGCTCCGGCCAGGCGCACGGCAAGCGAGGGTCCGGCCTGCCCCGCGCCCACGACGATTGCGTCAAACGCGTGTCTCATCCAAGCTCC
>JBAUCP010000055.1:0-3043 GCA_049677625.1 Occallatibacter sp.
AGCGGAACCATCTCGATGTCCAGTTTCTCGCCGGTGGTTTGCTCGATCAGCTTCAGGCAATCGGTGATGACCGTGAGCGTGGCCAGGCCGAGGAAGTCCATCTTCAGCAGGCCCATCTTTTCGACGGCCTTCATGTCGTAGGCGGTTACGATTTCGTCGTTCTTGGTCCGATTCAAGGGAACCAGTTCGGTGAGTGGCCGCGGCGCAATCACCACCGCCGATGCGTGAACGCCGGACCCGCGCACCAAACCCTCCAGCTTCTTGGCTGTATCGATCAACTTTCGAATCGTCTGGTCGGTGTCGTATGCCTTTCTGAGATCGGGCACATCTTCGAGCGCCCGGTCGATCGTCATCCCCACCGTGGCCGGAACCAGCTTGGCGATGCGGTCCACATCGCCGTAGGGCATGTCGAGCGCGCGGCCGCAGTCTTTGATGGCGGCCTTGGCAGCCATGGTGTTGAAGGTGATGATCTGCGCCACCTGCTCGCGGCCATACTTGCGCGTAACGTAGTCGATGACTTCGCCGCGCCGGTTCTGGCAAAAGTCAACGTCGATGTCGGGCATGGTCACGCGCTCCGGATTCAGGAAGCGCTCGAAGAGCAGCACATTCTGCATCGGATCGATGTTGGTGATCTCCATCGCGTAGGCCACCAGCGACCCCGTGGCCGAACCTCTGCCGGGCCCCACCGGAATGTCATGGTCGCGCGCGTACTTGATGAAGTCCCACACGATGAGGAAGTAGCCCGAGTACTTCATCTGCTTGATGATGCCGATCTCAAAGTTCAGCCGGGATTCATATTCGTGAAGCGGCGTGCGCAGCACACCACGCAGCTCCAGTTGCCGCACTGCCGTATCAAATCTCTTCTTCAGGCCCTGCCTGCATACCTCCTCAAAGTAGCTGTCAATGGTGTGGCCTGCCGGAACGGCGAATTCGGGGAAGGGATTGTCGACCTTGCTGAGCTTCAGGTTGCAGCGCTCGGCGATTTCCATGGTGCGCGCGACGACCGCGGGCGAGTCGGGGAAAAGCGTAGCCATCTGGTCGCCGCTTTTTACAAAAAACTGGTCAGAGTCGAAGCGGAACCGTTCCTTGTCGTGGACCTTGGCGCCGGTCTGCACGCAGAGCATCACGTCGTGGGCGTGCGAGTCTTCGCCGCAGAGGTAGTGCGAGTCGTTGGTCAGCACCAGCGGGATGTCCAGCTCGCGTTCCAGCCGGAAGAGATCGGACTGAATCTGCTTCTCCTGCTCCAGGCCCTGGTCCTGAATTTCGAGGTAGAAGTTTCCTTTGCCGAAGATGTCCTGGTACTGCGTGGCCGCGCTTACCGCCTTGTCATAGTTGCCTGCCATGAGCGATTCACAAAGCTCGCCGCTCAGGCAGCCGGAAAAGCCGATCAGGCCCTTGGAATTCTCAGCAAGATATTTCTTGCTCACGCGCGGCTTGCGATAAAAGCCGTGCAGCGAGGCCTCGGAGGTAAGCCGGATCAGGTTCCTGTAGCCCTCTTCGTTTTCGGCCAGCACCAGCAGGTGGTTGTACTGGTCGTTGGGCGTCTCGGCGCGGTGATCTTCGGCCTTGCATACGTAGAGCTCGCAGCCAAGGATGGGTTTCACGCCCTTCTGCTTGGCGGCATCGAAGAAGTGCACCGCGCCGTAGATGTTGCCGTGGTCGGTCATGGCGACGGACTTCTGGCCCAGCGCGGCGACGCGGTCTACGAGCTTTTTTACGTCGCAGGCGCCGTCGAGGAGCGAGTATTCGGTGTGCAGATGGAGGTGGGTGAATTCGGGCATGGCTAGTTTAATTCTAGTCTTCGGGACGGTTCCGGATGAGAGCGCAGCGGATGGGCCGGCGGGTGGAAATCCGGGTACGAAATTCGTTAGACGCTCAATTTACAACAATTTCTGTTGTCACGCGTTCACCGGCTGTGGAATTGTGATGCCATGCTCAAAAAAGGAATGCTCGCGGCCGGCATTCTGGCCGCAATTTCGATATGTGCGATAGCCGGTCAGGCACCGGACGCAGGCACGTCTTTCGGCGTGAAGGAGGGGCTGTGGGATTTCACGCTCACCATGCACGCGATCTCGCAGCTTCCGCCGGAGACGCTGGCGCCCTACACGCCCGCGCAGCGTGAGCAGATTCTGGCGTCTCTGAAGGCGGCGCAGGCCAAAGGGACGGTCAAGACACAATCGATGTGCCTGACCCGGGCGCAACTGGATAACGTGAGCTTCATGGACAACCAGACCAACTGCACGCACCAGACTGCGACGGAGGGTGGGGCGGTCGTCCGCCACTCAACGTGCGGAACGACGACGATCGACTCCCGCTACGAGCGGGTGAGCCCGGAGAGCTTCAAGGGCTACCAGAACGCTGACATGCATGATGCCAACGGGCAGCATTTGAACATCGACGTGGCGGCGAAGTGGGCCGGCGCGGATTGCGGCGAGATCAACAAGGAGCGCACCTACCAGGCGGGAGTTGCCGTCGGCGTGGACAAGGATGTGATGACCTTCCTGCCTTATGTCCGGCCCAATGGCGACGGGACCTATAATTTGCACAACTTCGGACCGCATTTTGTATATACGTACACGACCGGCGATAACTGGCCGACGGTCGGCTATGAGGGCGGCATCCCCGGCGCACCGAAAATGCAGGTGCCGGATGTCTGGTTCGGCGGGACAGATGGAAACTACATCTACGTCACCATCCCTGATGGCGGCAGCATTTGCGGCCCTGACATAATCACGCTCCGGCTGGACCACGCGGGCAACGCGACCCGAATCGACAAGATGCCCTCGAAACTGCACGGCGGGCGCGGGCCGAACTGCGGGTGAGTCCGATTCCATTTATGAATCAGGCGAACGAGGCTAGGTTGGCGGCAGACGGAGCAGTTCCAGGTAACCCATCCAGGCCGTTCTTTTTGTTTCTCATTTGATTACTTTTTGGTTTCATTACTTTGCTTTTCTGTGATAATATGAGTTGTTCGTTGCCTGGCCAGCTTTGCGGAGGAGAAGGATTTTGAGCAATTCCATGGGCCTTAAAGACCGAGTAGGCT
>JBAUCP010000056.1:0-3535 GCA_049677625.1 Occallatibacter sp.
GGAGCTTGCGGGCCGATAACTTCCCGTGCCCCATCCTTTCGACTTCTTCTTGTCGAAAGGGTGGGAAAGCACAACCGCGACCCGCGCGGACCTACATCACTGCGTTGTGCGCAATCACCTGCCTGTACCACTCGGCGCTCAGCTTGGGTGTGCGTTTCTCCGTCGCGAAGTCCACGTAATGAATGCCGAAGCGCTTGCTGTAACCATCGGCCCACTCGAAGTTGTCGAGCAGGCTCCACAGGAAGTAGCCCTTCACGGGGTAGCCCTCCGCGGCAGCGCGATGCAGGTGGGTAAGGTAGTTGCGCAGATACATCACGCGGTCAGTATCTTCAATGCGGCCCTCGGGGGTGATCACGTCGTCGGCCGAGCAGCCGTTCTCTGTCACGTAGACGCCCTTCGGATGCCACAGATCGCACACGTTGCGGATTCCCCAGTAGATGCATTCGGGCCCGATGGTGAGCCACGGCGACGCCATGTGCGGATACGAGGCCTGCGGCCTCTCGACCACGAAGCCGCGTACCGAGCCGTCGGCGCGCACGTAGTTGGGCTGATAGATATTCAGGCCCACAAAGTCGAGCGGGCTGGCGATCGCCTTCATGTCGCCGGGCTCGACTTTCGGTGCATTGGCGCCTTCGTGCTCAAGGTATTCGTCGGGATATTTGCCTTCCATCAGCGTGGTGAGGAACGGTGCGTTGCCCATGCGCGTGGCGCGCTGCGTCGCCTTGATGTTCGCCTCATCCTCGATCACCGGCACATACACCGTTGCGTTTTCCGCGAGTCCCACCTGCACTGCGCTCTGCGCATGGGCGCGGATGGCCTGCACGCCGAGTCCGTGGGCGAGAATGCCGTGATGCCGCACCTGGTTGGCTTCGCCGTCGGGCAGCTTGAGCCCCGGCGCGAACTGGCCCACGCGATAGCCGAGATCGGTGAAGCAGGTGAATTCGTTGGTGGTCATGAAGTGCTTTACGCGGTCGGAGAGATGGCTCGCCACGTAGCCCGCATACTCCGCGTAGGCCAGCGACGTGTCGCGCGACTGCCAGCCGCCGGGCAGCGCCGCGGGGAGATCCCAGTGGAAGAGCGTGACGTAAGGCGTGATGTTGTTCTTGAGCAGCTCATCGATCACGCGGTTGTAGTAGTCCAGGCCCTGCGGATTCGGCTGGCCTTTGCCTTCGGGAAAGATGCGCGACCAGGCAATCGACATGCGGTAGCCGCCGACGCCGAGATTCTTGAGCAGCAACGCGTCTTCCTTATATAAGTGGTACGAGTCGTCGGCCACGTCGCCGGTGTCGCCGTTGTGGGTCTTGCCGGGCGTGTGCGAAAAGACATCCCAGTTCGTGGGCCCGCGCCCGCCATCCTTCACGCCGCCTTCAATCTGATAGGCCGCGGTGGCGCAGCCCCACAGGAAGCCTTGCGGAAACTCACGGCTCACGCGGGCGCGGGTTTCGTTTTGCCCATGGGACAAACTGGGCAGCGACGTTCCGGCGAGCGCTGCGGTTGCTGCCACGGTCTTGCCAAATTGACGGCGAGTAATGCCATCCATATGCGATTTACCTTCGATGGGACTCGATGCAATGCAGGCGCCAGGAGTCCTTGCGCAAAGATTGCCGAGTCCACTGCCTTTCAGAAGTCAACGCAGATTATAGCGAACGGCTGCGAACATCGAATAGAACGAGTGAAGGCTGCCGCCGCGGACGCGTGGACGCGCGGCCAATTGAGACAGCCGGCAATCCCGCCGGGGTGCAGTTGACGGGCGAAGGAGCATAATGGAATTGAGGAAGCTGACCAACGCGAAAGGCGGATTGCGAGTCCGGCCGCGTTTGTCACCGGGAGAATCCACATGTGGAAGAGCCTGCTGCTTGTCGTTGTCTCGGCGCCAGTCTCCATCGCTCTCGGCATCGCCTTCTGGGTGGGTGAAAGCTGGAAGGCCGGCCTGATTGCGTGCTGCTGCAGCTTTGCTGTCTGCCTGGTGATCGCGACCCTCATGGCGTTCTTCATCCGCCGCCTCACGCTCTTTGACGTCTTTCTGCCCGTCATCTTTTCGGTCGTATGGTCGCTCATTCTTATGCCCTTCAGCCTGGGCTCCGATCTGTTTACCGCGCCTGCAGCCATCGGCTCCGGACTGCTGCTGACGCTGTGCCTTTGGAAGGCCCATCACGAAGGCGGCGAGAGCAGAAAATGGCTGATCTTTCCCATCCTCGTCTACATCTACGAGATGCTGCCGATCAACCTTCCCGGCCCTTTTGACGACTACTTCGCGCTCACCGGCGATGTGGCCTGCTTCATCCTCTATCAACTTGCCGGCTCGCACCGCCGCCAGCTTCCCGGCAACCCGCAAAGCGGAAGCATTCCCGGATAATCTGTTCGAGAGCTCGATCCGTCCTACCTCAGATGAAAGTCTTTCTTGGCATCGTCGCCGTACTGCTCATCGCCGGCTCTTTCTACGCCGACTACAAATGGCGCAAATGGATGGCGGCCCGGCGTGCGGAGCGGCAGGATCACTAAAGCACTGTAGCCCGCAACTTTCCCGCATCTGGCCCGTTACAATGCTCTTAGGGAGCCGTCCAACCGCTATGCTTTGCACTTTTGAGTTGTTTCGCCGGAACCGCCGCAGTGCTGCCAGTTTTTTCCTTGGCCTCATGGGAGCTGCTCTGCTTGTTGCCCCAGCCACAGCACATGCACAGTTTGGACCGCCCACCAATCCGGTGCACAACACCTCCATGCTCAAGCCGCCGCCCGGTGCGCGCGTAGCGATCATCGAGTTTGACGATTTAGAGTGCCCGGCCTGCGCTCACGCCAATCCTCTGCTCGAAGGGGCCGCGGCCAAGTACAAGATTCCCTGGATTCGTCACGACTTTCTCATTCCGTATCACGTCTGGAGCAAGGGCGCGGCCGTAAACGCCCGCTGGTTCGATACACGGGGCAAGGGGCTGGGCGACGAGTACAGAAATGAAGTTTTCGCTAACCAGAGCTCCATTGAAACGCTTCTGCAAATGAACCAGTTCACGCAGCGGTTCGCGCAGAGCCATGGCGTTGCACTGCCATTCGCTATCGATCCGCAGGGTAAGCTGCTGGCCGAGGTCAATGCAGACGTCGCACTCGGAAACCAAATCGGGATCACGCAGACCCCGTGCATCTTGATTGTGACCGCTGGCGCGAAGGGGCCGTCGTCGGTTCAGGTGAGCGATCCCGATCGAGATCTTTACAGCACCATCGACCGGGCGATCGAACAGACGCGTCATTAAGCGCCTGCTCGCGGGCTTTGCCCATGCCGCATTTCAGATATTGTTTGCGAGGGGATAGGCGAAGATCAATCGCCAGTCTGAATATTTACCAGCTCGCCATGCCCGCCCGGCGAGATCGTCTTGGTCTGCGGTGCGCGCCAGTGGTCGATGTGGCTGATCCTGTGCACGCATCCGATCGTGCAATTCGGCGCGCAGCTCTTGGCTGTCAAAAACTCCCGTTTCACGTCCGCCGTCGTATACTCCGCAATCGGAACCCCCGGGTATCCGCGCTGCTGCGAGCAGTAGTGCACCAG
>JBAUCP010000057.1:0-12550 GCA_049677625.1 Occallatibacter sp.
CTCAACCCAGCCTGATCCAATCCAACCCCAAAAACAAAGAACGCTCCCCGAAGGGAGCGCTCTTTTAAAAAGGACCCCGGAGTTTCGTAACAGACTCCGCAGGCGGCCTTCTTCGAAAGCTAGCGGCTAAAAGCTAGCAACTAGAAGCTGCCCTTCACCACCGCCCCCACGCGCGGCTGATGTAGTCGGACATCGTCATGCTGATCAACCCCAGGAAGATGAAAACCCCGGCGATGACGGTCAGCTTGGTCAGCTTGGTGCTGTACTTCACATGCATGAAGAACAGCACCACCAGCATCGCCTTGAAGACCGCAATGCCCAGCGCGACGACCGCGTTGAAGACGCCCAGGTCGATGTAGGACATGCCCACCGTGGTCCCGGTCAGCACCAGCAGCGCGGAGCCGACTGCCACATAGACTTTGGGACTGACGATGTGATGCTCGTGTTCGTATTGTGGTTCGCTCATGTCCATTGCCCTCTAGGAGTGCCTGCTGATGAGATAAAGCAGCGGGAACAGAAATATCCAGATGATGTCGACGAAGTGCCAGTACAGGCCGAAGTTCTCGACAAATGTGACGTGGCCCGTAGTGTATGCGCCCTGCTTGGCCCGCACGATCATGAAGCCCAGAATCGCGATGCCGATGATCATGTGCAGCGCGTGCATGCCGGTCATGGCGAAGTAGAGAAAGAAGTAGAGCTCGGTCTTCGCAGCCATGTCCGCGGCCAGCGGCTTGTCGCCATACTGCGCGATGTCGGGGTCGGAGGCCGGATCGACGAAGGATTTGAGGCTGTAGCGGATGCCGGGAATGTGGTGCTTCTCCCACTTCTCGTGATACTCGATGGTCTTGATGCCGAGAAAGACGAGTCCCAGGAAGAAGGTGAGCCACAGGCACAGCAGCAGGCCGCCCTTGCGCTTCATCTCGGCGTTCCACACGCCCATGGCCATGGTAAAGCTCGACGTGATCAGCACCGCCGTGTTGGCCGTGCCCCAGCCGATGTTCAACTGGTGCGAGCCGGCGACAAAGGCCGGGTAGTACCAGTTGCGCAGAATCAGATAGGCGGTAAACAGCCCGCCAAAGAACATGACTTCGGTGAGCAGGAAGAGCCACATGGCAAAGTTCGTGGTGTCGAACTGCTGCTCAACCGATTCGAAATGGTGGCGCTGGTAGGCAGGGTGCTCGTGATGAGCCTCCACCGCTGCGCCATGCGACGTAGCTGTGCTATCCGACACTCGCTACCTCTTTCTGCTGCTGGTGGCGTTCCAGCCACTCGTAGTCATAGGCTTCATGATCCATGATGGGAATCTCGATGAAGTTTTCCGTCAGGGGCGGTGACTGGGTTTGCCATTCGAGACCGGTGGCCTGCCAGGGATTGTCGCCCGCAATCTCACCGTACTTCAACGACCAGGTCAGGTAGAGGATCGGCAGCAGGTAGCCCACGCCCAGCACCGTGGCGCCTGCCGTCGAAAAGACATTCAGAACCTGGAACTCAGGCGGGTAGGCCGCATAGCGCCGCGGCATGCCCAGCGTGCCCAGGATGAACTGCGGGAAGAACGTGAGATTGAACCCGATGAACGTCACCACCGCGGCCAGTTGCGAAATCTTCTCCGGGTACATCCTGCCTGTCCACTTCGGCCACCAGAAGTGAATGCCCGAAAGGAAGGCCATCAGCATGCCGCCCACCATCACGAAGTGGAAGTGCGCGACGATGAAGTAGGTCTCGGTAAGGTGAATGTCGGTTCCGCTTGCGCCCAGGAAAACGCCGGTCATGCCGCCGATGGTGAACAGTCCCATGAAGCCGAAGGCGTAGAGCATGGGGGTCTCAAAGGTGATCGACCCTTTGTAGAGCGTAAAGGCCCAGTTGAATATCTTGATGGCCGAAGGCACCGCGACCAGCATGGTGAGCAGCGAGAAGACCAGCATCGCGTAATTCGAGATGCCCATGATGAACATGTGGTGCGCCCACACAAAGAAGCCGAAGACCGCGATGGCCACCGAAGAAAATGCCACCGCTGTGTAGCCGAAGACGCGCTTGCGGCTGAAGGTCGAAATAACCTCCGAGATGACCCCGAAGCCGGGCAGAATCATGATGTAGACCGCCGGGTGCGAGTAGAACCAGAACAAGTGCTGGAACAGCAGCGGGTCGCCGCCCTTGGCCGGGTCGAAGACGCCGATGCCCACCGTGCGCTCGAGTACGACCAGCACCAGCGTGATGGCCAGCACCGGCGTGCCCAGCACCATCAGAATAGACGCCGCGTAATGCGACCACACGAACAGCGGCAGCCGGAACCACGTCATGCCGGGGCAGCGCATCTTGTGGATGGTCACAATGAAGTTGAGGCCGGTGAAGATGGAGCTGAACCCGGCCACAAACACCGCCAGGCCGGCCGAGATGACATGCGTATTCAGATAGTGCGTCGAAAGCGGCGTGGTGAACGTCCAGCCCGTATCCACGCCGCCCACAGACATCGTATAGATCATCATGATGCCGGCGGCGATATAGAGATACCAACTGAGCAGGTTGATCTTGGGCAGCGCCAGGTCCTTGGCCCCGACCATCATGGGGATCAGGAAATTGCCGATCGTGGCCGGGACCGAGGGCACCAGGAAGAAAAAGACCATGATGAGGCCATGCATGGTAAACACCTTGTTATAGGTGTCGGTTGCCATCAGGTCGCTCTGCGGCGTCAACAGTTCCAGGCGGATGAGCCCGGCCATGGCCCCGCCGATAAAGAAAAAGAACGTGATCGAGATCAGGTAAAGAGTTGCAATCCGCTTGTGGTCGCCGGTCAACAGCCAGCTCATGAGGCCGTTCTCTTTGGTCAGGAAGTTCATCTTGGGAATCCTGGCCGTGGATTGATCGGGAAGAACGATGATTGTATTCGTGCTCATTGCTTGACCTCCCCTTGCGCGGCGCTGGTTTTGCCGGCAGGCGCTGCCTTGCCCTCGCCTTCAGGGAGCAGCTCGGTGGTGTTCAGGGTTTGCTGGAGACGATAGTCGGACTGGAGGTTCTTGAGGTATTCAACCAGCGCAAACACGCCCTCTTCGCTGATCTGCCCCTGGTAGGTCGGCATGATCGGAGCGTAGCCCTGGGTGATGTTTTCAGCGGGGCTCAGGATCGCCTGGCGCAGATAGGCGTCGTCCACGGTCACGGTCTGGCCGCTCGAGAGCGTCAGTTTCGACCCGTAGACGCCCACCAGGTTGGGGCCGCGCGCGTCGGACCGGGTGTTGTGGCACGCGTTGCAGCTCAGGCTGGCGAACAGCCGCTCGCCGTTCTGCGCCAGCGAGTTGCCGCTGGTCGAGCCGGCCAGCCACTTCCTGAAGTCGTCCGGCGTCATCACCACCACTTCGCCGATCATGGCCGAGTGGTTGGTGCCGCAGTACTGGGTGCAGAAGAGATGGTAAGTGCCGGGCGTCGTGGCTTCGAACCACACTGACGTGTAGCGGCCCGGAATCGCCTCGCGCTTTACGCGGAAGGCGGGAATAGAGAAGCTGTGGAACACGTCCTGCGAGATCAGCGTCAACTGCACGGCGCGGCCCGTGGGCACATGGAGCGAATTGATCTCATGCTGCCCGCCCGGATGCTCCACCTTCCACATCCATTGTTTGCCCACCACGTAGATATTCATGGCGTTGGCCGGCGGCGTGTAGATGCGGAAGTAGAGCAGAGCGCCCCATACGAACATGATGAGAAACAGGCCCAGCGGAATGATGGTCCAGGTGGCCTCCAGCAGCGTCGAGCCCTCGATCTGTGTCGCAACCGGATGGCGCTCCTTGCTGTAAAGCAGCGAGAAGCCCACGATCAGCAGGATGACCAGCGTCAGGCCGACGATGCTGACCAGGGCCATGAAGAAATACAACGCGTCCATCTGCGGCGCAATCTTCGACGCCTCGGGCGGAAACAGTTGGAAGTTCGTCAACCACTTGACGAGAAATTGCCAGAGTACTGGGCTGATGTGGCTCATTCCGTTATCCGTTCACCTTTTTCCCTGTCCCGTTATCTTTGCCGGCATGGCTGTCCTGCTGAAAGTCCTTGCGCAGCATGACCATCATGAAACCACCCAGCAGCACCACGGTCAGAAACCCTCCCAGTTGCACCACGCGCGACACAATCAGCGAGTGGGTGTTGGTCTTTGGATCGTAGTGGTAGCAGTAGGTAAGAATGTTGTCCACCGGCGAGCCGATGCGGTTCGACGATGCCTCGTCCAGCCCCAGCAGCAGATCCTTGGGAGAATATTCGACGCCCATGTAGTACTGGGCCACCTTGCCTTCCGGCGTAACGATCTGGATCGAGCTGGCGTGCGCAAACTGCGTCAGCCTGCCGTCAGGCCCCGGAATCTTCACGTAGCGGAAGCCCACCGCGCGGCTCAGCGCATCGATGTTGGCCTGCGTCCCGGTCATGAAGTGCCAGCCGTCGGCCGTCTCCGGATGGCCGTAGCGCTTCAGGTAGGTGCGTTTCTTGGCTGCGGCCAGGTCGGTGCCTTCGCTGGGGTCGATGCTCACCACGATGATGTTGAAGTCCTTGCCGGGCACGAAGTTCACCATCTGCAGCGCGCTGGTCAGCCCGTTCAGCTCCTCTGAGCAAAGCATCGGGCACTGGTAATACACCAGCGCAAAGATGGCTGGCAGCTTGCCGAAGTACGCGCTCAGCGGAACCACCCGGCCCGCGTCGTCGGTGAAGGTCAGGTTGAGCGGCAATTGCGTGTTCAGGTGCTGATCGATGCCCACCCCGCCCAGCACTCCAGGCTGGCTGTTCGCCGGCCCCTCCGACTTGTCGCCGTACGACGAGACCTGCGCCGTTGCAAGAGGAGCGGCAAAGACAAGGCACAGGGCAAGGCTCAGGACCGGGCTCAGGACAAGCGCGGCCGCCACGGCAAATTTCGATCTGGGCGAGCTCTTCCGGATTGTTTCTGTGCTGCGCATCTTCCCTGCTCCCTTCCGCGCTGCGGCTGGCCGCAAAGCGCTGTCTTTCCTTGCCGCCTGCTGGAACCTACTCGATTGACGACCCCGTGCCTTCGGGCTGGCTGTGCCCCGCGGCTTGTTCCTGTTCGTAGGTAGTGCGCGCAAAGCCGTCGGTCAGCGGCATGGTCACCACCGGCCGGCTTTCGCCGGTCATCAGCGGCTGAAGCTGCGCCGCCGGCGCAACCGGAAGTCCGCGCTGTGCAATGATCTCCATCGCCCGCTCGATCGGAATTCTCACCTTACCCTGCGGCTGGCTCACCCAGGTGTAGTTGTCGAGCAGAATGTCCTCGCGCGCATGCAGCACGGCCACGTCCTGGTTGCCGTCATCCAGTTGCAGCCGCGGAGTGGGAAAACTCTCGGTAATCTCCGCCATCTTGTTCTGCAGTGCCGGACTCGAAGGCAAATTGCCAAGCTCGCGCACGTCCACCGTCTTGGTCCACTTGCTGTTCGGGCCGTCTTCCTTGTTCAGGTGCGCGTTCAGTATCTTGCCGATGCCGTAGCAGGTTACCGCGGTGACCACCACGAAGATGCCCATGGCGACCAGAAACACCAGGATGCCGGTGGTCCTGACGTCGCTCTGCTCGTAGCCCAGCGACGCGTCGATTTCCTCGTTCTTGTGCCCTTCCGGCAGGTGATCGTTATGCATGGGCATGTTCAGGCTCCAGGATCTCCACCAGATGCGGATCGTTGACTTGCACCAGCGGACGGCGCTTCAGTTGTATGCAGTAGTAGGCCACCCAGAAGGACGCCATGGCCACCGGCAGGGTTGCGTACTCGAGAATGCCCCAGCTGAAGTGCAGGTTGCGCGCCGCGTCCTTGAAGTTCGGCTCGATCAGCCAGAACAGGTCAAAGGCCTTGGCGAAGATCATCCACTGGCACACCCGGGTCAACCGCTTCTTGTTGCGCTTGATGTCGCGCGAGAGCAGCATCGTGAACGGAATCAGCCAGTGAAAGATGAAGTCCAGCGTGATGATGATGCCCCAGTGGCCGCGGATGCGGTCCAGATACCAGGGAATCTCATCCGGCAGGTTGCCTGACCAGATGATGAGGAACTGTCCGAAGGCCAGGTAGATGTTCAGCATCACGAAGGCAAAGGTCAGCTTGCCCAGGTCGTGCTGCTCGGTCTGGCGCAGGATGGTCTTGAATGGCTCGTCTTTGGAGAGCGCGATCGCGACAATGATCGAGAATGCCAGCACCGAGTAACCCTGTCCCACCAGGAACAGAAGGCCGTAGACCGACGAGAACCAGGTCACGTCCATCGACATCACCCAGTAGATCACTGCAGCGGTCATGGTGAGCGCGTAGACCACGATGCCGGGGCCGGAGAAGTTCTCGAACTTCTTGATCCAGTAAGGCGTCGTCTCCGGCCCTTCCAGGTCGCGCTTCTCCGCCATCCTGTTCAGCCGCCAGGTGTAGAGGAACCAAATGATGAAGCACATCAGCCCGATGATGACGAAGGTGTTGTTGTTCAGCATGGGCCGCTTGAAGTCGATGCAGTGCGCCTGGGCCTCGCTGATCAGTCCCGCCTTGAGCGCCGCGGCCGTGTCGCCGTCATTCTGGAACTGCGCCCACAGGTAGAGCTTCTTCATGAAGATCACCGGCACCAGCCAGTAGGCGAACACCACCGGCAGCGTGCGGCTCATGGCCTCCAGAGGCCGGCGCAGCAGCAGCCCCCATTTGCCGCCCGAGCAGTACTGGACCATGAGCAGCGCCAATCCGCCCACCGCCCAGCCGAAGGTCAACATGAGTCCCAGCACCCAGGCGCGCAGAAAGTGATCCCAGCCCAGACCGTCCTGCTTCTGGCCCAGCAAGGCCAGAACCAGCGCCAGCGCAAAGAAGATCGCCCCGACTGTCAGCGCGCGGCTCTTCCAGCCATCTACAAGGGCCGGCGCGCCCAGATCGGCGGGGAGCGTCTTGGCGTGCGTTGCCCCGTGTGAGGTCGAGTTCGATTCGTGAGCCATTCCGTTCGCGTCCTTAGTGGGCGGCCGTCGCGGCCGGTTTGCTTTCGGGTATCTTGATTGCCGGGTCTGCCGGATTGGCCGGAGCCATGCCCGGCGTTCCCTCGCCGGCTACCGGCGGATAAGCCTGCACCGCGGTCGAGGGCAACTCCCAGGGCTGCGCGTACTCCGGATGCCCCTCGTCGTCGGCAAGGCTCTTGAGGCTTCTGATCTGCACCCCGGAGGGAACGTCCTCGACCGTGGCCGCCTGGCTCAGTTGCAGGGCGCGGATGTAGGCCGCTACCGCCCAGCGGTCGGCCGGCGTCAGTTGCGCGGAGTAGTCAGGCATGGCCCCGTAGCCATTGGTCATCACGTAGAAGTAGTGCGAGAGCGGCTCCGCTATCCGCACCTGGTCGTGCAGATTGGCCGCCGGCTTGTAGCCGCGGTCCACAATCTCGCCCAGCCCGTTGCCCACCCGCGAGTGGCAGGGCGTGCAGTAGACGTTGAAGCGCTCCTGGCCGCGCTCGAGCACGGTCATGGTCACCGGGAACGGCATCATATCCCGCTCTTCGCGGTAGCCGTTCGCGCCCTGGACCACGCCGGTATAGAAGTAGCTGTCTTCCCGCAACTGGCCGCGCGCCACGGTGTTCAGCACCTGCGGACGCGCGCTGCGATGATCGGCAAAAAAATCGCTGCCGCGCTGCGGAATCATCTTCGGCTCGTTGTGCATGTCCTGCCGGCAGCCGACAACGAGGAGAACGCAGGCCATTGCGGCGAGGAAGAGTGGTCTCTCACCCTTTCGCGATAAAGCTGCGAAAGGATGGAGCACCCGCTGACCACTGACCACTGACCACTGTTCACTGTTTTTGCGGAGGTTCATCAGTACTCCACCTCCACAACTGAGGTCGGCTGAAAGCTTTCGAGATAGGCCTTCGATTCCAGCAGGTCGAACTTCGGGTCCAGCGCCTCCAGGCACAGGAAGAACTTGTCCGTCGTCGCGCCGTCGCGGAAGTTGGGCGCATTGAAGAGCGGATGATAGAGCGAGGGCAGCCCGTTCAGCGCCAGCATGCCGAAGGCCGCCGAGAGTCCGGCCCACAGAATCGTCCATTCATAGGCAGGCACGATGAAGGCCGGCCAGGAATACGTGGGACGGCCGCCGATATTCAACGGATACGCGAGCACCGAGATCCAGGTCTCCATCGAGAACATGGCCGCGCCGCCCATCAGGCCGCCGATCAGCGTGAGCAGCGGCACCTTGTTGCGGTGGAAGCCGATCGCTTCGGCCGCCTCCTCCACCGGATAGGGCGTGTAGCAGTCCAGCCGCCGCCAGCCATCCTGGGTAGCCTGGCGCGCGGCGCGCACCAGGTCGCCGGGAGTATCGAATTCGGCCAGCAGGCCGTAAGTTCCTTCGCGTGCGGGCATATCAGTCACCAGCCTCCGCCGTCGCCTTGGGCTTGATCTTGGCCTGCGGCAGGATCATGCGAATTTCGTTCATGGGAATCATGGGCAGCAGGCGCACAAACAGCAGGAACAGGAACGTGAACAGTCCCAGCGTGCCCACGAAGGTCATGTAATCCCACTTGGTCGCGCGGTAGGTGCCCCACGCCGAGGGCAGAAAGTCGCGGTAGAGGCTGGTCACGACGATGACGAAGCGCTCAAACCACATGCCCGTATTGACCACAATGGAGATGAAGAACATGTAAGCGATATTGGTGCGCAGCTTGCGGACCCACAGCGTGGTGAGCGGAATGGCCAGGTTGCAGGTGACCAGCACCCAGTAGGACCACCCCATCGGCCCGAAGACGCGGTTCCAGAACATGAACGCTTCCCAGTGCGAGGCCGAGTACCAGGCCATGAAGGCTTCCATGCCGTAGCCATAGGCCACAATGAAGCCGGTGGCCAGCATCACCTTGCCCATGTTGTCGATGTGGCGCTCGGTGACCAGCTTCTCGAGCCCGTAAAACTTGCGCAGCGGAATCGCCAGGGTAAGCACCATGGCGAATCCCGAGTAGATGGCGCCGGCCACGAAGTAGGGCGGGAAGATGGTCGTGTGCCAGCCCGGCAGCACGGCCACGGCGAAGTCGAAGCTGATGACCGTATGCACCGAGAGCACCAGCGGCGTGGCCAGGCCGGCCAGCAGCAGCGAGGCCGTCTCGTAGCGCATCCAGTGGCGTATCGATCCGCGCCATCCCACCGAGAGCATCCCGTAAAAGTACTGTCCGATCTTCGATTGCGACCGGTCGCGAAACGTGGCCAGGTCGGGAATCATGCCTACGTACCAGAAGACCACCGAGATGGTGGCGTAAGTCGAAACCGCGAACACGTCCCACAAGAGCGGCGAGCGGAACTGCGGCCACACCGTCATGGTGAACGGAAGCGGGAAGAGCCAGTATCCAAGCCAGGGACGGCCGACGTGGATCAGCGGGAACAGGCCGGCGCAGACCACGGCAAAGATCGTCATGGCCTCGGCGAAACGGCTGATCGAATTGCGCCATTGCTGTTTGAACAGGAGCAGAATGGCGGAGATCAGCGTGCCGGCGTGGCCGATGCCGATCCACCAGACGAAGTTGATAATCGCGAAGCCCCACGCCACCGGCTGCGTGATCGCCCAGATGCCCACACCCTTCAGAAAGAGCCAGGTCACCGCCACCAGCAGCATGGTTGCGCCGCCCCCGGCCACGGTAAATATCCCGAGCCAGCCCATGGGCGTTTGCGGCGTCAGCACGATGCGCGAGATCTTCTCCGTAATCGACCGGAAGGTCTGCTCCCGTCCGACGACCAGGAACTCTCCGGTCGCGGGATCGACGCCTGGGTTGTTGGTTTTCAGATCGCTGGTTGCCATCGTTGATTCAACCCTTGGCCGGCGCGAGTTCTACCGGCGCTTCTTCGAGTTCCTGGTTCAGGTTGAGCACCTCGGCCAGATACGTGGTCCGGGGGCGGGTGTTCTGGTCCGCAATCACCTGGTAGTTGCGCTGGTTGGCGCGCAGTTTGCTCACCCGGCTGTTGGGATCGTTCTTGTTGCCGAAGATGATGGCCTCGGCCGGGCAGGCCTGCTGGCAGGCGGTCACAATCTCGCCGTCGCGCACCAGCCGGTTCTCCTTGTCGGCCTCGATCTTGGCCGCCTCGATGCGCTGCACGCAGTAACTGCACTTTTCCATCACCCCGCGCGAGCGAACCGTCACGTCGGGGTTCCGCATCAGCTTCAGGCTCTCGGTCTCATAGTCGGAGAAGAGCAGGAAGTTGAAGCGCCGCACCTTGTAGGGGCAGTTGTTCGAGCAGTAGCGGGTGCCCACGCAGCGGTTGTAGACCATCATGTTCAGGCCTTCGGGCGTGTGCACGGTGGCGCCCACCGGGCAAACCTGCTCGCAGGGCGCGTTCTCGCAATGCTGGCAGTTCATGGGCTGGAAGTGCGCCCGGGGCGCGGAGAGGTCGCCTTCGAAGTACGTGTCGATGCGGATCCACTGCATGTCGCGGCCGATGCGCACCTGCTGCTTGCCCACCACCGCAATATTGTTCTCGGCATAGCAGCTCACGATGCAGGCGTTGCAGCCCGTGCAACTGTTCATGTCGATCGCCATGGCCCAGGCATAGGACTCGTTGTAGGTCCAGTTGGGGAACAACGACGTATCGGGTTCGGGCGTATCGCGGCCCTCGCCCTCGTGGGCAAAGTTGGGATCGGCCTTGAACTGGTCCAGGGTCGCGTAGCGGATAATGCCGCGCGGGCCCAGCGCCTCATCCCCCTCCAACGACCAGTTCTCATTGCCGTGCTCGGTCAGGTTCTTGCCGCGATGATCCTGGTAGTGGCTCTTGGTGATGGCGATGCCCCACTTGCCGTCAACCTTGCGGACGGAACCGGTAGCGTAAAACGGCGCCCAGGTGTTGCGGATCAGGTAAGCGTTGAAGCCCGCGCCCGAGCCCACGCGGCCGGCAAACTCGCGGCCATAGCCCATATACACGGTCACCGAATTGTCCGGATGCCCGGGGGCAACGATCACCGGAGCCTTCACCCGGCCCGTGCCCACGCTGATCTCGACGATGTCGTCCTCTTCGAGCCCCAGCCTGACGAGCGTAGCGCCGGAGACGATCGCGGCGTTATCCCAGCTCAGGCTGGTCACCGGCTTAGGCAGCTCCTGCAGCCAGCCCACATTCGACCAGCGCCCGTCATAGATCGTCGGGTCGGGCCGGAAGATCACTTCGATCGAGTCCTTGGGCGTCGGCGCCGGAATCGAACCGATCTTCGCTGCGGGCGCGCTCTTCGCCGACTTGTCGAAGGCCGTGTCCGCAATCCAGCCGTCGTGCAGCGCCTTGCGCCAGCCCTGTTCGAAATCGCCCTTGATCGCCGGCTTCCAGGTCTCGCGCACCGCTTCATAGGAGCTGAGCATCGGATCGTCCAGCAGCGTCTGGAAGAAATCGTGCGCGGTGCGGCCGCCATACAGCGGATCGATCATCGGCTGCACAATCGAGACCGTCCCGTCGTAAGCCCGCACGTCCGACCAGTACTCAAGATAGTGCGCAGCGGGAATATGCCAGTGCGAAATCTGGCCCGTCTCATCCACGTGCGAGCCCAGATGGGCCACTATGTTGGCCTTGTTGAAGGCCGTCGGGAAATCGAGATCGGCGGGCGCGTCGTAGATGGGGTTGGCGTTGAGAATCACCAGCCAGTCCACCTTGCCCGCATTCAGATCGGCGGCCAGCGCCTTGAAGTCGCCAAGCTGGTCGGAGGGAATCGGATTCAGCGGGCCCGGCGCGACGGAGACCGTCTTACCCACATTGCCCAGCGCGTTGTTGATAGCCAGAGCCAGAGCCGCAACCGACGGATCCTGATAGAGCCCCGGAATCACTGCGCTCTTGCCCGCATTCGCCTTCAGGTCCTTGGCCAGCGAGGCAAGGAACTTCTGCTGATCGGGGGTCCACGCATAGCTCGGAGCGCTTACGCCGGCCGCGCCCACCGCGGCAGCCAGCGCCGCCGCAAAAGCCGGAACCTCGCTGGCGCGCAGACCCAGCCGATGCTCGGCCTTCATGCCCGTCGTCGTGGTGGTGCTCTCGATCGCGTACAGCCGGTTCATTCCGTTTTCCGGCTGCTTGCGCCGGCCGGCATAGTCGCGCACCAGCCTGTGGAAGCCGGGATAACTCGCGCCGGAGAGCAGATCGGCATCGAGCGAAACGATCACGTCGGCCGCGCTCAGGTCGTACTGCACAGCCGGGCCGCTGGTAAGGAAGGTCCCTGCCAGCGCGGGATCGTACTGCACCAGCTTCGCTTTGGGATACGCCTTCTGAACCGCCTGCCACTGCCGCGCCAGCGTGGGCGAGGTAATGGCCGCGCTCAGAAAATAGACGCCCGTGCCGTCTTTGGTTGACGCCACCTTGTTGCGGAACTCCTCGGCAAACTCCTCCCACTCGCGTCCTTCGCCACGATACATCACGTGCTGCGAACGGTCCGGATCGTAGAGCGCCAGCAGCGAGCCCTGCGTATAAGGATCGGAACCGCCGTTGTTGTAGCTGTGCTCGGGATTGCCGTCAATCTTGATGGGCCGGAACTCGCTGCTCTTCACCAGCAGCGGCACCGCTCCGGTGGTGAACGGATGTGCGGTGGCAAAGTACATCGGCTTGCCGAGAACCAGATCCTCGGGAGCCTTCACATAGGGATAGATG